>JANWKM010000114.1 GCA_025451395.1 Ilumatobacteraceae bacterium | reverse complement strand
TCCACATGTGATCCATTACGCCGACGCAAGAGGCACCACGCTCGTCATTCGTGGGCGTCTGCCCGGCGAGTACCGCCAGCTGATGGGCCAGCAGCTCACGGTGTGGTGCAACGGAGAACTGCTCGGTCGTCGCGACGTGGAACCAGGGGCGTTCTCATGGAAGTTGGGCTTGCCGGAACGGATGAACGGTCGTGAGGTGCAAATCAAGATTCGTGCCAACCGGTCCTTCACACCCAAGAACCTTGCCATGAACGACGACATTCGTCGTCTCTCGTACTACCTCGATGAAATTGCAATCATTGAAAGTGGCGGAACTCGCTGACTGGTGGGGCTCCGATTGCCGTAAACGGGCGAGGCAATCTCCCGCGGGCGATGCCTTCGGCCGTGCCAGCAATTGCTCTTGCAACGAACTGTTCGTGTTCGTGCGGCGAGAATCGGCCCGATGCCAGATGGGCCGCTGAGGTCGCCACCCACTCGTTCTCCCACTGGCGAGCGAGTTGCAACACCTGATCGCGCCCTTCGGGTGCGGACTGGCAGTGTGCTGCGAACACGACGCGGCCGAGAGCCAGCGCGTACGGGTCGACGATCACCTGCTGTCCATCGCGCATGGCGTTGATCTCGCGGAAGTGACTCACCTGTAATTGCTCGATGTATTCGAAGTGATAGCCAGCATCATTGAGATGACAACAAACGTCTGTGTCCTCGTAGACGTATGGCAGCGCCGAGCTGAACCCGCCGATCTCCTGCAGCGCGCTACGACGAAGTCCCAGGTTGCACCCCGCAAGGTACGCAAACGGATCAGCCCCGACCCCTTGGTAGCCACCGATCGGTGGGCGGCTGTCCACATCGACGACGCCCAGCCGGGTTGACGTACAGATCCTCCAATCAAACCTGTCCAGCGGGACATCGAACACGGGTCCCCCAACCGCGGCGACCCGCTCGTCGGCGAAGGGCGCGACCATGTGCTCGAGCCAATCTTCTGGCGGGATCGCATCGTCGTCGATGAACGCAACGACGTCACTCGCGCCATGTTGAACTCCGAGGTTGCGAGCACGACCAATCGATGCCTCCGCGCAGTCGTACACCCTGACTCGATCGGCAAACTGTTCGAGCATCTCGGTGGTGCCGTCGGTCGAAGGTCCATTGACTACCACTACTTCGAAGCGTGGATACGACTGTTCCCGAAGCGACAGCAGCGTCCGCTCAAGGCTGTCACGACGATTGAGCGTGCAAACGACGACAGTGACCGGTATCTCGGTCATGATGGTTCGTTTTCGGCATCGGCGCGCGGCCCGACGGCACCGATCGCTTCGAAGTACGCGAGGTGTGCATCGACGACATTCACAACATCGGCATCGGCGATGATCTCGATGCCGGTACGTTCCGCTTCACCAAGTAGGTATGCAGTCAAATTGGTCTCGCTGATGACAACCGGTGTCGAAATGTCTTGCCGGCGATCGACGACGTTGGTCGGCTGCAGACCTTTCGAGTGCAGCCAGCGCATATGAAATGTGAGGAGCTGCTCGAGATCGTTGGGGGTGAGCCGAGCCTGCGAATCATCCGGTAGGTACTCGGCGACGAACTCGGCCGCTTCCTCAGGGATGTAAACCGAACGTGGCGCGACCGCATCCAACCGGTGAGCCTCGCGCCCCACGACGACGGCAGCGATGGCGAACACCGCGACCACCGCGACCACGAGATACACGAGCGTCACCGTTTGCATGATTTCTGATCAGATGCCGATGCGTTGTGCGAGCAGTTCCCGGTGATAGGTCGGGTCGCCGAACAGCAACTCGCTGCTCTTCGCCCGCTTGAAGTACAGATGCGCGGGGTGCTCCCAGGTGAAGCCGATGCCGCCGTGGATCTGGATGTTCTCGGCGGTGGCATGGAAGTACGCCTCGCTACAGTAAGCCTTCGCCAACGATGCCACCGACGGCAGTTCGTCGTTCAACTCGGCATCGCACCACATCGCGTAATACGCAGCGCTCTTGGCGGATTCGACCTCCAACAACATGTCGGCACACTTGTGTTTGATCGCCTGGAACGAACCAATTGGGCGGCCGAACTGAACCCGCACCTTCGCGTACTCGACCGCCATTTCCAGCACCTTCTGCGCGCCGCCGACTTGCTCGGCAGCAAGTGCCACAGCTGCGAGGTCAAGCACGGTGCAGAGCACCTTCCAACCATCGCCCTCGTTGCCGATCAGTTTCGCCGGCGTCTTGGCGAATTCGAGCTTGGCCTGCTTGCGAGTTTGATCCATCGTCGACAGCGGGGTGCGCGTGAGACCCGCCGCCTCGCCGTCGACGGCAAACAGGCTGACGGTCTTACCGGTGCGCGCGGCGACGATGATCAGGTTTGCGGTGTGTCCGTCGAGCACGAACATCTTCGTACCGGTCAACGTCCAGTCGCTTCCTTTGCCCGTGGCAGTCATTGTGATGCCGCTCTCGTCCCATTTGCCGCTGGGCTCGGTGAACGCGAGCGTGGCAATGGTCGCGCCGCTGGCGATGCCCGGCAGGTGCGCGGCCTTGGCCGCCTCGTCGCCGCTGTGCAGCAGCGCGTTCGCGGCCAGCACAACAGAACTGAAATACGGCGCACAGAGGAGGGCGCGGCCCATTTCTTCCAGCACGATGCCGAGCTCGATGAAGCCGAAGCCCGAACCCCCGAACTTTTCGGGAATGGCCAGCCCCTGCAAACCCATTTGGTCGCCCATCTGGCTCCACACCGCCGGATCGACTCCGGCGACGGTTTCCATCTGTTCGCGAACGGCGGCTTCACTGCTCTTGGCCTCGAGGAACGACCGAACGGTCTTGCGCAGCGCTTCTTGTTCGTCCGTGAAGGCAAAGTTCATCGCGACACTGTAGGTGGAGGACGGTCGCCAGCCCTATACGAGGCAGCCGTCAGCCGCGGACGAGCAGACCAACCACGACGAAGTGGCATGCACCGGCGGCGACCGTGCAGGTGTGCCAGATCTCGTGGTAACCGAACGTTCGTGGCCACGGATTGGGACGCTCGCGAGCGAGTATCGGGATGCCCCCTGTGTACAACAGGCCACCGGTCAGTAAGAGAATCAACGCGGTCGCACTCATTCCACGTAGCAGTTGCGGAGTCGCGATCACGAGCAGCCAGCCCATGAGTGGGTAGAGGGCGTACTCGAGCATGCGCAACCGCTCGAACGCGAGTTGCTTCAGCAGGATGCCGGCTGCCGCCGCTAACCACACGCCGCACAGCATGGGGATACCCCACGCTGGGGGAAGTCCGAGCAGACAGATCGGCGTATAGCTGCCGGCGATGAGAACGAAGATCATCGAGTGGTCGAGACGCTGCATGATTTGCTGCGTGCGCTCACGTTTGGCCAAACGGTGATAGCCGGCGGACGCGCCAAAACCGAGGACCACGCTCACGCTGTAGATGCTGGCGGCAGCAGTCGCAGCTGTCCCCTTGGCTTGCATGATGAGCAACATTCCCCCTGGAAACGCGAGCACGAAGGCGAGGGCGTGCATCCACCCGCGCCATGTGGGGCGCTCTTCGGCGGGAGTGATAGACGAACGAATGGGGAGTCCTTCGATAGTTCACCCTACGGGCGCGTGACTCCGTTGTGTCGTAGGGTTGCTGGCGCATGAGTGCAGAGCAACGGCTCCTGGTTCTTGTGGGCGCCACGCGCAACGAGGCGCGCAATATTCCTATGGTGATTGCCGATCTCGCGCAGGCGCGCGACGAAATGCGCGAGCTAGAAGTTGATCTGGAATTGATCGTCATCGACGACGCGTCCACCGACGACACAGTGAAGCGGCTGCACGCTGAGGCCGAATTGCGAGGGATGCGGGTGCAGGTCGTCGAGGGTCCCGGCCGCGGACTCAGCCAGGCAATCACGTCGGGTCTACGCCTCGCACTGGAAACCAAGGCAACCTGTATCGGCACCATCGATTTCGACGGGCAGCACGACCCCGTTGAGCTGTCGTTACTGGTCGCGGCGTTCGATTCGAACAATCCCCGCCCTGACTGTGTGTTCGGTTCGCGGTTCTTGAATCGCAGCACGTTCACCGGCGTCAGTCCGATGCGGCGAGTGCTCAGCCATGGAGCCCGATTCGCGCTCCGCGTCGCGACCCGCACGCGGCTGCCGTCCGATCCAACGACGTCGTTCCGCGTCAGCTCACCTGAGACGGTTCGTAGCTTTCTCGACGAAGTACCGGTCGACGAGCTTGGTGGCTATGAGTTCTTCTTCTGGTTTGCGGTGTACGTCGCCTCGCGTGGCACGTTCGCCGACGTTCCTATTCGATTTCGGCCGCGTCTCGCTGGCGCATCGAAAATGCATTTCCATCAGGTGCTGGCTGCCGCCCTCACGTTGCGCGAGGTCGGAGGTCGTGCGCGCGAGTGGCAGCGCATGCGATTGCCCGACGGCGGCTTCCCCGTCTACCCCACGGAATATCTCGACAGCCTCGGCGAGCTCGACGGCTACAACTCGTGGATCGTCGATTCGTTTGCTTCATTCGTTCGCGGCAACGTACTGGAAGTAGGCGCTGGAACGGGCACGGTCACAACTCGCTTGGCACAGCTCGAGTCCGTGACCTCGATCACCGCCATCGAGCCCGACCCGGCGCGATGGGAATCCCTTGCTGCTGCCGTGGCGCGACGTTCGGGGGGCTGTCCGATCACACCACTGCTCGGCACGATCGACGCGACCACCGACACGTTCGACACGGTGCTGTACTGCAACTCGGCCGAGCACATCCGCGACATCGTCCCCGAACTTCGGGCCGCGGCCCTGCGCTGCGCGCCCGGGGCTCGCCGGGTCGTGTTCGGACCTGCTCACGAAGCGCTGTACTGCGAGATCGATCGACTGTCGGGCCACTGGCGGCGATTCGTCACGACTCGTTTGTCGCGCGATCTGCGCGCGGCCGGCTACGAGGTTGTGCATGCGCAGTACCTCGACCCGGTCGGAGCGGTGGCCTACTTCGCGGGTGGGCGGGTGGGTGGCGTGTCGTCGTTGTCGCCGCGGCTGCTGTGGATCTTCGAACGCGTCGTGTTGCCCATATCCCGACTGGTGACGCCGATAACGCGGCGATTCATGGGCAAGAACGTGTTGGTCGTTGGTCAACGCGCGCCTTAAAGCGGCGCGGCCAGATCCATCGTCCAGTACTTGTAACCATTCGATCCGGTGGCGACGCCGATGCCAATGTGTGTGAATGTCCCGTTCAAGATATTGGCGCGGTGTCCGGGGCTAGCCATCCAGGCCGCCACTACCGCAGCGCAATTTGCGAATCCGTACGCGACGTTCTCACCCCATGCTCGCCAGATGAATCCGGCGTTGGTCATCCGGGTTCCTGCGCTATTCCCGCCGGGGCCGACGTGTGTCATCGTCAAGATTGATGCCTGATACAGGCTGTGACCTTCAGCGGCGGTGTTGAGTGACAAACTGACGGTCAGCGGCGGGAGTCCGTAGTTGGCGCGATATGAATTGGTGATCCCGGCGCACTCCACCGACACTGGTGACAGGCAGCCGCCGCTCGTTACCACGTTCGCCGGTGTCGAGCCGTTCATCGGCGTGCCGTCGAAGTATCCGAGGATGTCGACCAGCAGATGCGTCTGTCCGCTGCTGTTGTAGATGCTGATCTTCCCATCGCTACCGACAGGGACGACGACCATGTTCGCGATCGTCTGCCCGGAACCGAAGTTCAGGTTCGACGCGTTCGGTCGCGCCGTGCCCGCCGGATAAACCGTGGCATACGAACTGGCACACGGTTGCGTCGCTGTGACGTTGACGGCCACCGAGCCGACACCTGACGACGGGACACCGCCTCGGCCAAGAACTTTCACACTCAGCACCGATGCCGGACCAACCTGGCCGCTACCCGAGTACTGCCCATCGACAGTCACACCACCAGCGCGTGTGTCCAGCATTCGCGCCGGTGACGATGCCGTGAAGTCCGCGCTGGCACCGAACCATCCGAGCACATCGACCAGCAGTGGGGTCTGACCGGCATCGTTGTAGAGGCTGATCTTGCCTCCGCTGCCGACGGAAACAATCGCCATGTTGGCGATCGTCTGCCCGGGAGTGAAGTTCAGGTTGGAGGCTGTTGGGCGCGCAGCACCGCTTGGATACACCGTGAGATACGAGTTCGCCGTCGGCGCGGTAGCTGTGACGTTGATGACCACTGCGCCAACGCCTGACGCCGGTACGCCACCACGGCCGAGCACGGTCAGATTCAGAACCCCGGCACCGATTGGGCCGGTACCTGCGAACTGTCCATCGATGGTGGAGGCGCCGGCGCGTGTGTCGAGCAACCGCGCTGGCACAAACCCGTTGTAGCCGCCACCGTTCGCGAACCACCCGAGAACGTCGACCAGCAAATGAGTCGAACCAGCGGCGTTGTAGAAACAGATCTGACCGTAGCTGCCAACTTGCTCGATCGCCATCTTCGCGATCGTCTG
>JANWKM010000113.1 GCA_025451395.1 Ilumatobacteraceae bacterium | reverse complement strand
TCAGCCAGGAACTCGCGCCAGGTTTCGCTGACCGAATCGGGGTCGGTGATGAACTGGGCGAACATCTCGTCGACGAGCCACGTGTTGGCCCCGAAGCTTGCTGGGGGCTGCTCAGCAGTCGTCATCGCCGCGATGGTACTTGTGGGTCGCTCAATCGACTCTCCTTGCTTTTCCGAAGTCACGACTTATAGAATACCCGCCATGAACCGAACCCTCCACCGAACACTGACCGCACCACTTCTTGCTCTCGGCCTCGTCGCGCTCGGCGCGTGTGGTGGCGGCGGCGATGGTTCGACGAACACCGTTCCGCCCGACGCCGACGTCGTTGTACGCGCCGTCGATGGCATCGCCTGGAACGCAGACAGCTACACCGCGACTGCTGTCGATGGCAAGGTGAAGATCTACGCCGTCAACGACTCGGGCATCGCGCACGACATGTACATCGAGCAAGGCGACACGCCGGTCGGTGACTTCATCGACCTGCCCAAGCGCGGCAGCGATGGAGCCTTGGTCTATGAACTTGCGCCCGGTGAATATCGAATCGTCTGCAAGATTGCTGGCCACGCGAACATGGACTCGGCGCTGACTGTCGCCTGACGCTAGTCAGTTCGCGACGAGGCGGCGAAGGTTGGCGCGGTAGATGTCGCCGTCCCAGCCAGGTGGCGTGAACGTGCCACTACGGCTAGCTGTCGCGAGTTCGCCGATGAGATCAGCGAGGTCCGGCGCCGCGCCGACTTTCACGGCTCTGCCCTGGCTCATGACGGCATGGAGCGAGTCCGACACGCTGAGAGCGATGCGGTCGTTGTCGGTGAGATTGCGGGCAAGAACGGAGCCTGGGTTCACGGTGAAATAGATCTCGTCACCCATGCTGGCCGCGATGACGACTGCTGCATGCGGTTGACCTGCCTGACTAACAGTTGCGATCGTGGCATTCCTTCGTTCGTTGACGAAGCTCGCCACACGATCTGCGGTCCATTGATCCTCGAACAACTGTCGAGTAAACGTGCTCGCAACCGCGTTCGAGGCAGCAATCGCTTCGGTGATGCTCACTAGCTGGTGAACAAGACCTCGGTAAGCACGAGGAATACAACCCAGAGCCCGAAGGCGGTGATCAACGCGTTCCGAACACCAGGACCGTCGTACATCTTGTTCAGGCCCTTGTTGACGGTGCCCTTCCACGGCATCAATTGCAATGCGTTCAGCTCCATGACAACGATGAGTACCAGCGCCACGATCCAGTACGTCATCATGTCGCTGCTCTCCAACACGACGCCAGCTCGCGGGCTATGTGTCTTGAACACCATAAAAAACAGCATCGTGATTGAGAAGATTGTGTTCTGACGACTGGCCATCCCGGCCTTGCGGCCGGCGGCCGCCGCGTCTGGATTCGGCTGGCCACCAGCGAGCACGTTCGCCGCATTCGCGAGAACGACTTTTTGGTTGCGCCAGATCACGCCCCACACGTTGAGCAGCATGATCGTGCCCAGCAGCATGCCTGTGCTGATTCCAATGTTGCCAGCGACCTTCGCCCAGCTGACTCCCGGAGTAGAGCTCTTGTAGTAATCCTTCACGAGCCCGGTGATCAGGATGCCGGTAAGAAACGTGAGGAGCGCGCTCCAACGGAACCACCACAAAGCCTTGCGTGTGATCTTGTCCATCGCGATCAACCGCGCCTTGCCGCCGATCTCTTTGTGCGGGTCGTTCTCGAACGCAGCGAACGCCGCTACCTGCACGAAGTTGAAGTAATACAGCAGGCCGATCCATGTGACGCCCGCAGCGATGTGCAACCAGCGGAAACCGAACGAACCCAGACTGACCCGGGTAAAGAACCCATCAACTGCAAGCATTTCGTACCCTCCGTTTAGATCGGCAACTGAAAGCGAATGTAGCACCGCCGTTAAGTGGCCTCGTGACTACTGGTGGAGGGGGTCCCAACCGCTGATGCCGCGGTCGCTGACGTTCGCCGTCCACTGCCGCCCGTCCCACATGCGCAACTCGTGACGACCCGTTGGGTCGGCGACCCACTGCGCGTTCGGCGACGGCGGCGGAATGGCAACGGCGTGGCGATTCGGATTGATGACGCACACCATCACCAATCCGATGCAACCCAAAAGACCTAGCAGCGCGCCAACCCACCACTCCATCCCCCGCGCGTGGGCGATCAACGCGCACACCGCCGGCGACACGATCAAAATTACGAGCCAGATCGCCAGGGTCGACATGCCACTAGCCTGCCATCCGCCATGGCTCATGAATTCATCTACACCTGCCACAAGCTTGCCCGTCACTACCCGCCCGATCGCACGGTGCTCGAGAACATCTCGCTCTCGTTTTATCCAGGTGCGAAGATCGGCGTGCTCGGCGCCAATGGCGCGGGCAAGAGCAGCCTGCTGCGCATCATGGCCGGCCTCGACGACGGGTACACCGGCGATGCGCGCCTCACGCCCGGCTTCAGCGTCGGTTATCTCGCGCAGGAACCGCAGCTCGATGCGTCCAAGGACGTCAAGGGCAACGTGATGGAAGGCGTCGCGGCCGTGCAGAGCCTGATCGATAGTTACAACGAAGTGATGGCCATGTGGGCCGACCCCGATGCGGACTTCGAGAAGGTGGGCGCCAAGCAGGCCGAACTGGAAGACAAGATCGCGGCTGCCGACGCGTGGAGCCTGGAACGCAACGTCGAGATCGCGATGGATGCACTGCGGTGTCCCCCCGACGACGCCGATGTGAAAACGCTGTCGGGCGGCGAGCGTCGGCGGGTTGCGCTCTGTCGCCTGTTGCTCAGCCGACCGGACCTGTTGCTGCTCGACGAGCCGACCAACCACCTCGATGCCGAGAGCGTCGACTGGTTGGAACGCTTCCTTCAGGAATACCACGGCACCGTCGTGGCGATCACTCACGACCGCTACTTCCTCGACAACGTCGCCAAATGGATCCTCGAGCTCGATCGCGGTCGCGGTATTCCGTTCTCGGGCAACTACTCGAGCTGGCTGGAACAAAAGCAGGAGCGTCTATCGCACGAGGAGAAGGCGAGCGATGCACGCAAGCGGACGCTCGAGCGTGAGCTCGAATGGGTGCGCATGTCGCCCAAGGCGCGTCAAGCCAAGGGCAAGGCTCGCCTGACCGCATACGACAAGTTGCAACAAGATGCCGAGGCCGCCGAGCGCGGTCCCGATCGCTTGGAAATCACCATCCCGGTTGGCAAGCGGTTGGGCGACACGGTGATCGAGGTGAAAAACCTACGCAAGGCATTCGGCGAACGACTACTGATCGAAGACCTGTCCTTCTCGCTGCCCCCCGCCGGAATCGTGGGCATCATCGGTCCAAACGGCGCGGGCAAGACAACACTGTTCAAAATGCTCACCGGCGCAGCAGAACCCGACAAAGGCACGATCACCATTGGCGACACAGTGGCCTTGGCATACGTCGACCAGGATCGCGACTCGCTCGACCCGAAGGCGACCGTGTTCGAGGAAATCACCGGTGGCGTCGAGCACATGAAGGTCGGCAACCGCGAGATCCACGGTCGCGCGTATTGCGCAAGCTTCAATTTCAAGGGAAGCGACCAACAGAAACTGGTGGGCGATCTCTCGGGCGGCGAGCGCAACCGAGTGCACCTTGCCAAAGTGCTGAAAACCGGCGGCAATGTGTTGTTGCTCGACGAACCGACCAACGATCTCGATGTTGACACGTTGCGCGCGCTTGAGTCGGCACTGGACAACTTTCCTGGCTGCGCGGTCGTCATCAGTCACGACCGCTGGTTCCTCGACCGCATCGCCACCCATGTGCTCGCCTTCGAAGGCGACAGTCAGGTGCGCTGGTTCGAGGGGAACTTCACCGAGTATGAGGCCTGGCGCCGCAAGGAGCTGGGAGCGTCGGCCGAGCAACCACACCGCATCAAGTACAAGCCACTCGCGCGCTGACCGATGGCACGCCGTTGGATTCCACGAGTATGCGGTGCAATTTTCGCCGCCGGTGTCGCCGGAATCATCATCGCGACCATCAACGGCAACAATGCCGGCCTTATCTTGTCGATCGGCTTGGTGATCGTGCTTGCCGCGATTGCATTGTTGACTGCGAACTCAGTCGGCGCCAATAGAAGCATCGAGGTCTTCGATGACGCGGCTGCGGAGAAACTCGAACGCATGGTGATGAAGCTCGTAGACGACGGCGCCGACGAGAAGAGGGTGCGAGCGCTCGTGCGCGAGACGCGTCGACTCGGTCAAAAGTGAGCGAGACCGATGCGCAACTCGCGACTCGCCTCGCCGTCGAGGCCGGCGAACTGCTGGTCAAGGTTCGCGCCGAGCTCGCGAATCTCGGCGCCCCATCGTGGCAGTTGATGGATGCGGGCGACCTGGCGAGTCACCGTTTCGTCGTCGGTGAACTCGCACGCTGCCGCCCCGACGACGCCGTGCTATCCGAAGAGGGAGTCGAGGATCCACGACGCTTCACGGCCGACCGCGTGTGGATCGTTGATCCGCTCGATGGCACCAACGAATACGGCGAGCGCGGGCGAACCGACTGGGCGGTGCACGTTGCGCTGTGGGCGGACGGCGGCTTCGTCGCAGGAGCAGTCAGCCTGCCGGCGCTCGACATGGTGTTTGCCACCGACCCGGCGCCAAAGTTGGTACCGCAGCAGCGCGATCGACCGCGACTGATCACGAGTCGTAGCCGCAACCCGTACGCGGCGGTGATAGTCGCCAACGCACTCGGCGCCGACGCGGTGCGACTGGGTTCCGCCGGCGCCAAAGCGATGGCCGTCGTACTCGGTGACGCCGACATCTATGTGCACGATGGAGGCATGTATCAGTGGGACAGCGCTGCGCCAGCCGCTGTCGCCTTGGCGGCAGGGTTGCATGTCAGCCGCATCGATGGCTCACCAATGGTGTTCAACGCTCGCGATCCATGGCTGCCGGATCTGTTGATCTGTCGACGCGAATACGCCGACCCTGTGCTGCACGCACTCTGGGGCGAACACGACTGAAGAAAGACGGTGGGCACTCCTACACTGTGCGCCGTGGAACCGACCGCGATGCAAATGACGACGCGCCTGCCGGGTCTCACGATTGCTGCGCTCAGTTCCATCGGAGCCGGCGCTGTGCATGCTGCAGCGACAGGCGTGCACGCCGAACATCCGGAACTCGCGCGGATCTTCGTTGTCATCGCGGCCGCGCAGCTCGGTGGCGGTCTGTGGGCAATGATGCGACCGTCGAGGAAGGCCGCATGGGCAATCAGCATCGTCAACGCTGTCGCGGTCGGAGGCTGGCTGTTGACACGTCTCGTTGGG
>JANWKM010000112.1 GCA_025451395.1 Ilumatobacteraceae bacterium | reverse complement strand
ATCGCTCGCATCAGCATCGACCGGGCGAGCTCGGACGGCTCTCACGAGTTTGCCTCCCTGCGGGTAGCCGACTGCGACTGGGCCGCGTTCGGTGCGCTCGCTCTCTGGATGTTCCACACTCCGCCGCGCGCGGTACCGGGCCTACCGGCCGGTGTTCCGGTCGTGGGTTGTCGACTCACTGCGCCGAACTAGATAGCCGTTAACTAGATAGTCAAGGGTCTCAGCACAGTCAGATCCTGGCGGCCACGTAGCGCGCCGGGTTTCACGTCGAGAACTTCGAACCACTGCGCCCAGTGCTCTCGGATATAGCTGGGTTCGTGAAAGGCCGTGTGGTACCCGTCGTGGAAGTCTTCTTCCCACCCTTCGCCGCGCCAGAAGAAGAAACCGAGAGACGGCAGTGCAGCGCCAATCGCCCCGGCCATTGGCACGAGAGGATGTTCGACGTGCCAGCGCAGCGCTGCTTGGCCGTGAGTGGAGATGAGAACGGTGCCGTCAGGCCGAGCCACGCGAGCGAGTTCGGTGAGCCACGCATCTTGCGCATCGCTGTCGAGGTGCGTGAAGACGCTGTGAACGATCGCGACGTCGAAACTTTGGTCGGCAAAAGGAAGTGGCGGGTCGATACCGGTGGCGATGACTTCGTGGATGGGAATGTTCGTGCGCAGCCAGTCGAGAGCGTCGGTGTCGATGTCGACCGCGGTGATGCGCGCATCCGGCGCTGCCGCGATGAGATGCCGTGTCATGCGCCCGCAGCCAGCACCCCATTCGAGAATCGCGCAGCCCGGTTCGGTCACGGATCCGCCCACTTCGCGCACCGCGGCCAAATAGACCCCGGTGTCGATAAAGCCAGACGCGCGAAAGAACTCTTGTCCGCGGACACCACTAACTCGGCGCAACATCTTCGCTGGTGGCACAGGAAACTCAACATCAGCACCTGTGGCGGCAGCGAGCTCGCGGAACTGGTCGACGACCAATGTGCCGCTCCAAGCAGCGGAGTCGGCGCCGATATCGAGGATGAGGACTCTCCAGTTATCGCGTCGAGCAGCCTCGATCAGGTCGGCGCCATTCGCTAGCCCTGGGAGGCACGCTTCCAGCGCTGGAATGATCAGCGTGCCGTGACGTCGAGCCGCAGCGACGGCCTCTGACGCGTTCTCTCGGCCGCGTATGGTCTCGACGATGACGAGTTCCAGTCGCGATGCTGTCGCGTTCGCTGCGCCGAGAACGTTGGCTTCGTCGGTCGCGTCGGCAGGCGCGATCCACGCCACGGCGTGTTGGCGGGGCATTTTGCGGAGAGTTACGGACCGACCGTGAACTCGACGTCGCGGTCGCCGTCGGTGATGTGGTACACGCCCTCGCTGACTTCCAAATCGATTCCACAGGTGTCGCCCGGCCCGACACCGACGATCGTGCCCACCGGGATTCCATCGAGCAATATCGTTACGCCAAGGGGGGAAGCGTTTTCGTCGTCGCCGATGAGCTCGACGCGAATGATGCCCGGCGTGAGACCGTCGTTGGCTCGCAGACCAAGGCTTCCGAAGCCGTCGACGACGTCGTCGATCGTGACGCTTACGAGTCGACCGTCGGGAGCGGGAGTGGTTGCGCACGTGGTTGGAGGCACAGTCGACGTCGACGATGTAGCCGGCGCAGCTTTGTCGTCAGAACACGCAACAGTCGCGAGTAGTAAAAGTGCAAGGCCAGCGGTACGGGGAGCAGTCATGGCGGCAGCGTACCTGCAGAGCACGACTCTGACGCAGTGCTAGCTCGTGGCTACTCTGACCGCACCATGTCGACGCCGAGCTTGAAGGAAGAGCTAGATCCCCGACACCGCATAGTGCACGACCGTGAGCTGTATGACTTGGCCGTGCGCATCGGTCTCGCGTGGCGCGAACTGCGTCGCGGGGCAGCGACATCGGGTCTGCTCGACTTCTTGTACGGGCGCGACGACGAATCGATCGAACAGGGTCAGATGGACACGCTCGACGTCCTGGCGCGACGATCGTCGTGGAAGATGAGCGAACTCGCCGATGCCCTGCACGTCGAGCCCTCGACGGCGACACGCGCGGTCGAACGACTGGTGAAGGCCGGGATGGCCGAACGCCAGGCCAGCGTCGATGATGGGCGAGTGGTACGCGTGCTGATCACACCCGCTGGTCGGTGCATGCACGAGACCGTTGTCGCGCGCCGAACGGAGCTATTGACCTTCATCCTCAAGTCGTATCGACGGAGTGAACTTCCGGTCTTCGCCGACATGCTCGAGCGAATGGTCTCCGCCGTCGACGAATTCGTCGCGTCACAGCCCGGCGGTCAGATTGAGCCCGTCGCTCAGTAGGGTGGCCATCTAATGGCCGATCGTTCAGACTTCGCCGAGCAGGCGATGCAATACGCGCCGCAGCTGTACAGCTCGGCGCTGCGGATGACCCGCAACTCGGCCGATGCGGAGGACCTGATCCAGGAGACGTATCTGCGCGCGTATCGCGGTTACGACAACTTCGAGGAGGGCACCAATCTGCGGGCGTGGCTGTTCCGCATCTTGACGAACACTTACATAAATAGCTACCGCGCCCGACAGCGTCGCCCGCAAGAGTCCGAGCTCGGCGATGTCGAGGACTTGTATCTGTACAAACGGATCAGCGGGGTCGACGTTGCCAGTCGCAGCGCGGAGGACACACTGTTCGATCTGTTCACCGACGACGAGGTGAAGAAGGCACTGGAAGACCTGCCGGAATCATTCCGGCTGCCGGTGCTACTTGCGGATGTACAGGGGTTTTCGTACAAGGAGATCGCCGAGATGCTCGATATACCTATCGGGACCGTGATGTCTCGGCTACATCGGGGAAGAAAGGCGATGCAGAAGGCGTTGATCGACTTCGCGAGCGAGAGAGGACTGCTGAGTGGCTGACTGTGCCGAAACCATCCGTGAACTAGAAGCGTTCCTCGATAGCGAGCTCGCGCCCGAAGTTCGCGCAGGAATTGAGGCCCATCTCGGAGGCTGCAACGACTGCCTGCAGGCTTTCGACTTCCATGCGGAACTTCGCACCATCATCAGCGAGAAGTGCCGCAACGACGAACTGCCACCGGGTCTTCTCGCTCGCATCGAGACGTGCTTCAACGAAGACTTCGACGGCGACGGCCGAATCGGCTAGATCGGCGGGTCTGGCTAGGCTGACCGCATGATCGCGCAGATCTTTCATTGGTGGCTCGGGGTCGGCCTGACGATCATCGGCGTGCTGACCACGGTCGCTTTGGTGGCCGGTTATCTGAAGAAGGTCACTCTGCCGCAGTACCCGGGCAAACGCAGCCGCGAAGACTGACATACCTTCCATGCTGAACGACCGGGCGCTGTTAGCGCGCTGCACGTTCCCTCCAGCGGGAACCTCGGTTGCGTGCGCGGTCTCGGGCGGTGCCGACTCACTGACGCTGTTGGCCCTCGCGGTGGCGGCGGGGTGTCAGGCAACGGCGATCCACGTCGATCACGGCCTGCGCAAAGACTCTGGTCGCGAGGCCGACGTGGTTGCAGCGATGGCGCTCAAACTCGGCGCCGGCTTTCGATCCGTGAAGGTGACCGTCGGTCAGGGTCCGAATCTGGAGGCGAGGGCGCGGGCGGCGCGGTACGCCGCGCTTCCGGCGGACGTACTCACTGGACACACTGCCGATGATCAGGCCGAGACGATGCTCGTCAACCTGCTCCGTGGCGCGGCTAGCAACGGCCTGAGCGCGATGCGACCCGGTCTTCGGCGACCGATCCTGGCGTTGCGTCGGCACGAAACCGAAGAGTTCTGCGCGGCGATGGGGCTGGAGGTGTTTCACGATCCGACGAATACCGATCCGCGCTACATCCGCAATCGCGTTCGCCACGAACTGTTGCTGTTGATCGCCGAGATTTCCCAGCGCGATCCTGTGCCGGTGCTCGTCCGCCAAGCAGACATCTCTCGCGCCGAGGCCGACTTTCTCGATGAACTGGCGACTGAAATCGATCCATGCGATGCACGCTCGTTAGCTGCCGCACCAATCGCGCTCGCTCGTCGCGCCGTGCGGCGATGGTTGAGCGGTGATCATCCTCCCGACGCGGCGACCGTCGAGCGGGTGCTCGCGGTAGCCCGTGGCGAAGCGGCGGCGACCGATGTCGGCGATGGATTATCTGTGCGTAGGTCACACCAACGACTGACGCGCGTCCCGACAAACCCCGCAACCAGCGAGTAACCTTGGCCAATGCCTCCGAGACTGCGCGGGAAGTGGGCGCTTGGCATCACGCCTCGCAACTTCACGTGGTTCATGAAAGACAAGCTCGCCGTCTGCGAGCGGCCCGGTGGTAGCGGCGATAACCATCGTCGCGTCCGCCGGCAAGAGGAAATCATCTGGTTGCGCGAGAACGGTTTCGGGTGCGTCGTCAGCATCATTCCCGCACCGCACAATCTGCACAACTACGACGAGTTGGGCATGCCGTATTTGCATCGCCCCTTCACCGGTGTTGACGACCTTGGCGACTGGCTGAAGTCGTTTTACGCCGAGATTCAAGGATTGTTGGAAGCAGGCACGAAAGTGGTGGCCCATAACGAGTCGGTCGACGACCGCATCATCGGCATCATGGGTGGCTACATCCGGTGGAGTGGCATGGTCGACGACTCGTCGATGGTGATCAACCTCACCGAGCAGATCGCCAAGCGGCAGCTCGATCCGTTCGCCCGTCAAGTCATCTTGATGGCGCACGAACTTCACTGACCTACGATGGCGTCATGAGCACAACGCCCGCCAACTGGTACCCCGATCCGATGAATCGCCATCAGCTGCGCTATTGGAACGGCACTGCGTGGACCGAGAATGTCAGCGACAACGGTGTGCAGTCGCTTGATCCCTTACAGCCGAAAGGTCTCGATCGCATCGACAGCGCGCTCACGATCGGCAACGAAGGCGACCCGAACAAGATTCAGCAACAGCTGCACGGGGACGCCAAATATCGCAGCGCGCAGGTAGGCGCCGCCGCATTCCAGGGTGGTGGGACGATTTTCACCGAGCCGATCCTGGTGGTGAACCAGAAGGCAAAACTGATCGAGCTCAACAATCAATACGGCGTGTTCAACCAGAATGGCCAGCAGTTGGCGGCCGTCAACCAGGTCGGCCAGAACGCGGCGAAGAAGGCGATACGCCTACTCACCAATCTCGATCAGTTCCTGACTCATCGTTTGGAGATCACCGACAGCCAGGGCCGCGTGATGTTGAAGGTCACGCGTCCGGCCAAGGTGATGAAGAGCACCGTGATTGTCAGCGACGGCAACGATCAGGAGATCGGCCGCATCGTGCAGGACAACATGTTCGGCAAGATCCACTTCACGCTGCAAGCAGGCGGGTACACCTACGGCGCCATCAAGGCCGAGAACTGGCGGGCTTGGAATTTTCGCATCGAGGACCACACCGGCCAAGAAGTGGCTCGTATCACCAAGACGTTCGAAGGTATCGCGAAGACGTTGTTCACGACCGCCGACAATTACGTAGTGCAGATACACACCGTGCTTGCGCAACCGCTCAACAGTTTGGTGGTGGCGTCGGCGCTTTCGGTCGACACTGCGCTCAAGCAGGACAGTCGCGGCCTCGGTTGACCTGTAGCGTTGACTAGGTGACGGGTCAGGGTGCGGGTCAGCGGGTACTCGTCGCCGGTATGGGCAGCGAGCTTGGCTCGTTGGTCGCCGTCAAGCTGGAAGCGGAATCGTGGGTCGGTGCGCTCGTTGGAATTGATGCCGATCCCCCGCGCCGTCGGCTCCGCAAGGCCGAGTTCCACTTGTTGGCACCGTCGCAGCGCGAACGCATTGTCGACGTTGTCACTGCGTTCAATCCGCACGTTCTGATCAACCTGAGTGTGTGGGAGCCCGACGCGCGCGCCAGTCTGCGCGATGCCCGTGCCTTCACCGCCGATGCGACGGTGGCGATCATCGGCGCAGCCGCCGAATGTCCCGCGCTGGAAGCAGTCGTGATCCGCAGCGGCATCGAGGTTTACGGCCGTGGTCGCGGAACTAGAACGCGTCCCGACGAGTCGGCGCCCATCCAGCCAACGAGCGAGTTCGGCAAGATGCTCGCCAACGTCGAGCAGCAATCCGCCGTGCTGGCTGGCCGCACCGGTCTTGCCATCGGAACCCTGCGCCTGGCGCCTGTGCTCGGTAAACACGTGCCCAGCCCGCTCGGTCGACTATTGCGCCAACCGATCGTTCCGTACAGCGCGCTCGCCGATTCACCATTCGCAGTTGTCGAAGACGGCGACGCGGCGAATGCTTTCGTCACTGCTGCTGCGCGACGACTGAACGAACCGGTGAACGTTGTTGCACACGGCGCGATCACCACCTTGCAGGCGGCACTTCGTGGCCGTCGGATACCGCTGCCACTGCTCGGCCCGGGTTGGGGACTCGCCGGCCGCCTCAGCCAGATACTCGGCGCCCCGATTCCCGATCACGTCGTCGAAGTGATGCATCGCGGTCGTCTTGCCGACGGATCGCGAGCAATCGAAGTGTTGGGCTCCGCTCCCGCGAGCAGCACGTCGGAGGTAATCGATCACCTCTATGCGTGGGAGAGCGTCGTGCGCATCGGCAACATTCGTGAGGCCGTGGCGTGATGGCGCTGTACGCGGTCGATGATTACGGCCGCGATCCACATCTGATCGCGGCGTTGTCGCCGCTGGCCCGCCTCCGTTGGAACGTGCACGTCGCCGGGGCAGAGAACATTCCGGCTGGAGCAGCTTTGTTGGTGTGCAACTCGCGCCGATTCTCGCTCAGTGCGGTGTATGCCGGATTGGCGTTGACCGACGCGACCGGTCGCCCCGTGCGTTTCGTCGGGCGTCCCGACACCGCGCCGGTGGGTGCACTCATGCGACGAGTGGGTGCCCTGCTGGCGCATCCGGCCGACGTTCTCGGAGCATTACGTGGTGGCGAACTGGTATTGATATCCGCTGCCGGCACGTCGCATCCGCGCCAAGCTGGTGCGGTGCCACACGAGCTCGTTGGTCAGGCGGTAGTTGCACAAGTGCCGGCACTACCGGTGACCACGATCAGCAACAGGTTCGGCCGCACCGCGTACGTCGAAGTCGGCGCACCGGTGAACCTGCGTCGCGAGCGAAATGGTCCGCTCGCGCACGTCGAGCTGGCCGAGCAGGTCCAGCACCATCTGCAACGAATGCTCGACGTCAGTCGTGAGGTCTGACGGTGCCGTACGCACACGCCCGCGATGGCACCCGCCTGCACTACGACGTACTCGGGCGCGCACAGTCGCCCGCAGTGTTGATGATTCAGGGCCTCGGTGCCGACAAGCACGGCTGGGACATGCAACGCATTCCGCTCGCGCTTCATTACCGCGTCATTGCGTTCGACAATCGTGGTGCCGGTCGCAGCGACAAACCGTTTGGTAACT
>JANWKM010000111.1 GCA_025451395.1 Ilumatobacteraceae bacterium | reverse complement strand
CCAGCATCGTGCGCCGAGCGATGCGAGCTTCGTCGTCGTGCTCGAGTCCTTCGATCTCGGTGCCGCCTACTTCGCTGGAGAACGTGCGCCAGTCCTTGTGGACCGCGACCACATGTTCATGTGTGGTAAGCGACCAGAAGCCCGCGCCCGTGTGACCATTGGCGGCGGTCTCGTTGATCCACGCCACGGGTGCTGCGCGACGAAACTCGTCGTAGGCCGCGTGTGGCACACCGCGCTGGTACACGTCGTGACTGACGATGTCGAGGTGAGGTAGCGAGTCGTTCAAGCCGACGTGCCGAGGTAGGCCTCGGCGACCAACGGGTTGGCGCGAATCTGCGTGGGAGTGCCCTCGGCGAGTACTCGTCCTTCGTTGAGCACGACGATGTGATCGCTGATGCGCGTGATGAACGCGAGGTCGTGATCGATGACCAACACGCCGGCACCGATGCGGGCGGCGACGGCGCGAACGGATTCCACCATCGCCAGCGTCTCTTGATCGCTCATTCCGGAGGTCGGTTCGTCGAGCAGCAGGAACTCGGGTGCGAGAGCGGCCGCGCGGGCGAGTTCGAGTCGTCGTTGATTGCCGTAGTCGAGCGTCGCTGCTCGGCGATCGGCCCATTCACTGAGACCGGCGTCGGCCAACAACGCGTCGGCGTCCGGTCGCTGACGGTCGCGACGGTGGCGACCGGCGACGAGTGAGGTCAGCGACACATTCTCGCGGACGCTGAGGTTCTTGAACAGACGTAGGTTCTGGAACGTGCGCGCGAGTCCCGCTCGCGCGACATCGACAGGGGTCGAGCTGGACAGGTCACGTTCGCCGAGCATCACGGTGCCGCCCTGTTCGTTCACGAGACCGGTGATGACGTTGAACAGCGTGGTCTTGCCCGCGCCGTTCGGACCAATCAGGCCAACAATCTCCCCAGGGCGCACCGCCACACCTGCACCATCGAGAGCGACGAAGCCGCCGAAGTGCACCTCGATGTTGCTCGCGGCGAGCGCGTTCGTCGCCGCAACACGTTCGCCGACCGCTTGAGTCGGCGGTGGTCGGTACATTCGGCGTCGCATCCAGCCGGCCAGATCGCGATCGCCGAGTAGACCGCCGGATCGCAGCAACATGGCGAGCAACATTGCGCCGCCGAGGAAGAGATCGGGGAACCGTTCGATATCGAGTCGCTGCGGGTCGCCGAGTTGCCGGAACAATTCGTTGCCAGCGGTGATCAACACGGTTCCGAGGACGGCTCCGCTGACGGTGCGCATTCCGCCGACGACGAGCATGACGAGGATGAGGATGGAGGAGTCGAGTGTGAACTGCTTGGGGTTGACGCTGCCCAAGTGTTGCGCACGTAGCGAGCCCCCGAGAGCGATCAGTCCGATGCTCACGACCCACGCCGCGTAGCGAGCCGTGAACAAGCGGATGCCGAGTGCCGGCGCGGCGAGCTCGTCTTCACGCGTGGCGATGGCGAAGCGTCCGATTCGTGTTTCTTGAAAAACGTGCGCGATCACGAGGGCTAGGAATGCGCCGACCCACAACCATGTGTTGCCCTCCAAGCGCGAGATCCCCGAGAGCCCGCCGGCACCGCGGGTCAGTTCCTTCCAGTTCTTCACCACCTGTTCGACCACGAAGAGCGTGGCCAATGTGATCATGGTTGGCGCGAGTCCGCGCGCACGACACACGGCGATGCCGAAGATCGCACCGGCGATCATTGTCGCCAGCACTGCGAAAGCGGTGACACCGAGCGGTCCGTAGTAGACGTCGGAAAGGCCGAACGGGATGTCGGGCAGCGCCTTCGCCTTGGTCACCAGTGGGATGCCCACGATCGCCGTCGCATACGCGGCGATGTGCGCGAACGCCATATGGCCGAAGCTCAGCACTCCGGTGTTACCTATGAATACCTGCATGCCGAGCACAAGAATGAAGTTGCTGAGCATCTCCGCAATGAGCGACTGACGACTGGCGCCACCAGTGCGAGTGTAGGCGGTGGCCATCGCGGCGACGATCGCGATGAGTACTGCACTCGCCAGCATGCTGCGGGTGATGCGCACGAGACCCGCGCGCGCGTTCACACGCGCTCCGCGTGTGCAACCTTGAATACGCCTTCGGGGCGGATGACGAAGAATGCGGCAATGAGCATGAACACGACGGCGGTGGAGAACTTGTCCCAACCCTCTGCAAGGTCAGGCAGGTAGACACGACTCAGCGTGTCGAGCAGACCCAGCACCAATCCGCCGACCACCGCACCGGTAAAGCTGCCCAACCCGCCGATCACAGCAGCGATGACAGCCTTCAACAACCAGTCGGAACCCATGCTGGGTTCGGCGGCTGGGCTGCGCATCACGATCAAGCATGCGGCGACACCCGCGAGCGCGCCGGCGAACGCGAATGCGCCGGAGATGACTCGGTTGGCGCGTACCCCCATCAGTCGGGCGGCATCGAAGTCTTCGGCGGCACCACGCACACTGATTCCGAACAACGTCCGCTTGAAAACGACCGCCGTCAGCAGCAACGTCATTGCAGTCACCGCAATCGTGACGACGTCCATCACCTCGAAGCTGATGTCGGCGATCTTGAACTGATTGAAAACCCACGACGGCTTTGGAAAGGCTCGCTGCTTGGGGGAGACGAGGATCTGCCAGAGCGCGTGCGAGAGTCGTTCAAGTGCAAACGACGTGAGCAACAAAGTAAAGGGACTCGCCGTTCGCACCCATCGAAACGCGACCAGTTCCGTCAATACGGATGCGAGAACTGCGGAGGCGATGATGATCACCGGCATCCACCACCAACTGCCACCGTGCAGGAAGAAGAAGTACGACGCATAGGCGCCGACGGTGATCAGTTCTCCGTGCGCGAAGTTGACCAGGTGCATCACGCCGAAGATCAACGTGATGCCGAGGGCTAACAGTGCGTAGGTGCTCCCGACGCCGAGGCCGTCGACGAGGCTCTGCAGCAGTTTGGTCATGATGCGGTGCCGATGAATGAGTCGAATAGACCGCTGTCGGCAGCGAGCTCGGCGCCGGTTCCGGTCGTGACGACGCGACCCGATCGCAACAGGTAACCGCGGTCAGCGAGCCGCAAAGCCCTTGTCGCGTTCTGCTCGACGACCAGCATCGTGCGACCTTGTTCGCGTAGGCGCACCAACAAGTCGAACACCACATCTACAAGTGTCGGTGCCAGGCCGAGCGTTGGTTCGTCGAGCAGCAGCAGACGCGGGTTGCTCATCAACGCGCGCGCGATCGCTAACTGCTGAGCTTCACCGCCGGAGAGATACCCGGCGGATGTTGTCCACTTGTCGCGGAGCACTGGAAATAGTTCGGACGCTTCATCCAGTCGTTGTCGGCGCTCGTGCGCTTTAGTGGTGCATCCAGCAAGGCGAAGATTCTCTTCGACGGTCAGGTCGTTGAAGAGACGACGGTGCTCTGGTACTAGCGCAAGACCGGCGCGCACCAGTCGCGCCGGCTCGGCACCGGTGATGTCGTTGCCGTCGAACCGAACGCTGCCCGTGGCCGGCCGTAATAGACCGGCAACGGTATTGAGCAACGTTGTCTTGCCCGCGCCGTTGGGACCGACGATCGCGACCAATTCGCCCGCGTTGACCGAGACCGAAGCGTCGTGCAGTGCGGTGATGGCGCCGTAGCGCGTTGTGATTCGATCGACCTCGAGCACTTGTTCTCGCGGCCTCGCGGCTCAGCCGCCGGGAATATTCGTGGGTCGCACAGCCTCGACGAACGTCGGCTCACCATTCTCGACGGTGAGGATCACGACGTCCTTCTCGGGAACGCCACCGGTCCCGGCGTAGGTGACTGTGCCAGTCACGACTGGCTGATTCACCAGCCCATCAATCGTGGAGATCAGCGTGGCGGCGTCGACCGAGCACGCTTCAGTGGCGGCGGCAGCGAGAATTTGCACCGCGTCGGCAGCGAGTGCGCCGAAGCTGATGGTCTCGATGTTGGCGCCTGCGGCTGCGGCATCGGCGAGGAACTGCTCGACTCCGTTGCTGTCTTGCGGGAAAGTGTGCGCCGCAAAGTAAACGCCGTTGGCGACATCGCCCGCACTCCACACCACGGTTGCGTCGAAGCCGTCGACACCGAGCACAACAATGTCATCCAGTCCGGCGTTATGAAGCTGCTCAAGCAGCACCTGCGTCTGCGGCATCACCATCGCGGTGAACAACACCGTCGGTGTCTCGAGCGCTGCGATCCCGTCGACCTGCGTGCTGAAGTCGGAGTCAGCCAGAGTGTACGCGAAGTCCTGGACGACAGTGCCGCCCCCTTCCTCGAACACCGTTGTGAAGTACTCCGGGTTGCCCGAGAAATACACGTCGTCCTGACTGCTGAGCGTGACCGCAGTGGTGTGGCCGTTACGAAGCGCCCACTCGGCCATCGCCGCTGACTGCACCGGGTCGCTGAAGCTGGCGAGGAACGCACCGCGCGACGGATCGGCGAGCGTGACGTCGGTGGATGCCATGAAGATGATCGGTGCTTGGCCGTCGACCGTGTCGAGCAGAGGCGCACCCGTGCTGGCGAACGGAGGACCGATCAGCGCGTTGACACCATCGTCGAGCAACTCTTGCGCGGCGCGCTGTGTGGCTGCCGGATCGCCCTGGATGTCTTTGACCTCGTACTCGATCGGGAGCCCACCGACGCCGCCGGCGTCATTGATCTTGTCGACCATCACTTGCGCGGCTTCAGAACCGGGCTGATCGGAGAAGGCGCCGAGTTCACCAAGATCGGCGGCGAAGCCGATGTGCAGCGGGGTCTCGAGTGTGCACTCGCCAGCTGGCGTGGTTGGACCGGAGGTGTCGTCGGGTGCGTTGGTGGTGGCGGTGTCGTCGTCGTCGCCACATGCGACCGCGAGGACACTCAACGACATGAGCACGACCGGGATGATTCGCTTCCTCATAACTTCCCCCTGATTAAGCGTCGGAATGCGACGGAACGAGTAATCGCGGAATCGTACCCCACCAATTCGTTTGGCTACGAACGATCACGCCAGGAGGGTTTGCTATCGTCCCGGCACGATGGGGAATCGACGGGTGCGAGTGATGTGGTGCGATCTGAACGGGCTTTCGCACGGGCGTTATGTGCCCGAGCATCGACTCGCTGAGCACGGGCACCACGCGGTGACGACGCTGGTGATGAACATTGAGCGCGACATTTTGCCCATCGCCGGCTACTCGGCCGACGTCGGGTTTCCCGACCTGTCGACGGTCCCACTGGTCGATTCGCGGCGGCCGGGTTGGGAGGTCGACACCGACGTCGTGATCGCCGATCTCGAATTTGGTGGCGAACCGCTGGCGATCGCTCCCCGCAACGCGCTCAAGCGCGCCGTGCACGCTTGGCACGCGCTCGGTTACGAGCCGATGCTCGGATTCGAGATGGAGTTCTACGTCATGCAACCCGACGCCGATGCGCCGGGAGGTTTCTCACCGCTGAACATCTCGTCGCACCGCGTGTATGGCGTCGGCACCGGCGGCGACAACACGGGTCTCTTGTTCGACTTGTTCGACGCCGCGGAAGTATGCGAACTCGACCTGGAGGGGATGATGGGCGAGTTCCACCCTGGCCAGATGGAACTCAACATGAAGTACGGCCCCGCGCTCGATGCCGCTGATCGAGCGTTCATTTGCAAGGACATGACTCGCGAGTTGGCGACGCGCAAGGGCTACTGCATCACCTATATGGGTCGCCCGAGTGCGGTATTGGTGGGTAGCGGGTTGCACGTCAACTTCTCGCTTTTGCCGTTGAAGGGCGGAGTGAATGCGTTCGACGATCCGAAGGCCGAGCACCGATTCGCGTCGCTTGCCCGTCAGTGCCTCGGTGGGTTGATTGCACATCACGAAGCGTCGGTCGCGATGTCCGCGCCCACGATCAACAGTTACAAGCGACTGATCCCCGGCATCATCGCTGGCTACTGGGCGAACTGGGGCCTCGACAACCGCATCAGCACGTATCGCGTTCCGGGTGAACGGGGCGCGGCGACGCGCATCGAGAACCGCATGCCGTGCGGATCGGCCAACCCTTACCTCGCAGCCGCAGTCATGTTGAACGCGGCGCTGCTCGGCGTCGTCGACGGTCTGGATTGCGGCCCGCCGCAGGTTGGCGATGGCGACACCGAACCGAACACCGATCGCCACACGCCACACACGCTTGCCGATGCGCTGACCGCCTACGAAGCCGATTCTGTTCTGTGCGAGGCCATGGGTGCCGATCTCACGCGTGCGTACGTCGCAATTCGTCGCGACGAAGTCGCGCGTTGGGAAGCCGCAGGCAACGAATGGTCGACCGACGAAGTCTCCGCTTGGGAGCTGAACGAGTACCTGCCGTTCTACTGAGCGCTGAGGCCAAGTAGCGGTAGGCATTCGTCAACACCGTGCAACGTGATGTCTTCGCGTTGTACGCGCGCGAGGAAATCGGCGCGGCTCATTTGGAATGCGTGGAGCACGTCGGGTTTGTCCCTGCGCATCGCTTTGCGCGTGCCGTTCCCCGTGTAGCCGAGGCTGCGCGTTACGCCGAGTGAGGGCTCGTTGTCGGGCCACGCCGCGGTGGTCGCGTGCTCGGCGGCGAATCCAAGGAACCCGAGATGTAGCGTCGCCACTCGCATCTCCTTGCCGATGCCTTTGCCCTGGAACTCGCGGCCCAACCACGACCCAGTGCCGAACTCGCGCAGCGTCGGAAAGTTCGTCGACTCCAAAGTGGTCGAGCCCACCACTGTCCCGTCGACGATCGTCGCCAGGTTAATCGTCCACGACGTGGGCGATGTCTCGGCACGGCACCGCCAATAGAACTGCAGCGCGTTGCGCTCAAGCTGTGGTGATGGCGCGTCAGTCCACGGAATGCCGAACGGCATCGTGGCCGGATCGTGAATGCCCTTCAGCGCGAGCAGCACCAGATCAGTAGCAAGTTCGTCGTCGATGTAGCGCAGCTCGAGTCGGGGCGTGCGAACCCGCAGATCGAACAGCGGCCAAGCCGGATGCGTCATCCATACATTGTGACGCACTCGACCCTCGTGACCCGCCCGAATTTATGAACCCTGGCCGCGCACGCGGGTGCGTGCGGGTGTCGCGGATGACACCGAACCGCACCCGTGAGCGCGGGGAGGTGTCAGCAGATTCACCGCGAGAGGAGAAAGAAGCCGCCCGCCTCGCGCCCCGCGCGCTCACTTTAGAACACGACTGTCAGTGGAAAAAGAGGATCAAGCCGACGCCAAGGAAGAGGAAGCCAACGCAGATCCTGATGAGGCGGTACTTGCGGCTCTCGAACTTCTCATCAGCGAGATCGGTGAGGTGGTGTGAGTGTAGATAACCACCCCTCTCGGACCCAATGGTTCAATCGTGCGGGGCGAGCACGGCAGAAGCCGCGAGGAGCAATATCAAACCCAGCGCCCGCACGCTCACCCCTCACTCCACCTGTTTGTGTCAAGACTCACGATTCACGGCCGCAGGTCGCGGCCCGACGAACTTTACGTAAACTCAATTGAGGCGGTCGGCTTGTTCGCGGTTGGCGAGGTACCAGTCGATGGTGTGGCGCAGACCTTGTTCGAAGGGCATCTGGGCGCGCCAGCCGAATTCGGCCTCCGCGCGAGCTGGGTCGACGCGGCGTCGCGGCTGGCCATCGGGCTTGGTGGGATCCCACACCAATTCGCCGTCGTAGCCGACCATCTGCGCGATTAGTTCGACCGTTTCGCGGATGGTGATCTCGCGATTCGTGCCCAGGTTCACCGGTTCGCTGCTCTCGTAGAGCTCGGATGCGAGCACGATTGCTTCGGCAGCATCGTCGACATACAGGTATTCGCGACTGGCTGTTCCCGTTCCCCACACTTCGATCTTCTGCTCGCCGCGTTCCTTGGCCTCGACGCAACGCTTGATGCGCGCGGGAATGACATGGCTGACCGACGGATGGAACTTGTCGCCCGGTCCATAGAGATTGGTGGGGATCAGATACGCGAATCGCTGGCCGTACTGCGCTCGGTTGACCTGCGCATGAATGAGATGTGCCTTCTTCGCGATGCCGTACGGCGCGTTGGTTTCCTCCGGGTAGCCGTCCCACAGGCTCCCTTCGCGAAACGGAACCGGTGTGAATTTCGGATACGAGCACACCGTGCCGATCAACACTGTCTTCTCCACCGATGGTGCCACGCGTGCGGCTTCGATCATGTGTGTTCCCATCAGCAAGTTGCTGAGGTACAGCGACGCCGGCTCCTCCTGGTTGAAACCGATTCCACCGACTCGTGCCGCGAGGTGGACGACGTGGCTTGGCTGTGTATCGGCGAGTAGTCGCTCGGCGACACCCGGCACCGTCAAGTCGTGGTCGCGACTGCGTGGCACGGCGACATTTGCGCCAAGCGCCTCCAGCTTGCCGGCCACGACGCGACCGAGAAACCCGGCTCCACCCGTAACGACGACCCGGCGGCCATCCCAGAACGTCGTCATGCCGAGAAGCCCGTCATGGGCGCAATGCTACGGCGCGGCAAGGCATGATGGGTCACGTGCGAGTCGCGTACACGCTTGAGCAGTGCTGGCATCGGGTCCCCGGCGGTACAGGCGTGTCGGCGCTACGAATTGCCGAGGCGTTGGGCCCGCACAACGACATTCGCCTTGTGGGTGTCGCCGGCCGGCATCGACACTTGCCGCCGGAACCATGGGTACCGGAAATTCCCGTCGCACATCTGCCGATCGCGCAACCGTGGTTATACGAGACATGGCTACGGCTGCAGTGGCCGAAGGTCGAGGTTGCCACCGGCCCCGTCGACATCGCGCATGCGACCACGCTGATTCCTTGCCCGACCGACGCGAAGCTCGTTGTCACACTGCACGACCTCGCGTTCTTGCACGACCCGAGTCAGTTCACGCGGCACGGCGTGCGCGTGTTCCGCCAGAGCCTGCGACAGATTCGCCAACGCGCCGACATGGTGCTGTGTTGCAGCCAGGCGACCATGGACGACGCGGTCGCCGCGGGCATCGGAGCCGATCGACTGCGGTTGGTGCCGCTCGGTGTCGAGACCACTCGCGCTGACGCAGCTGAGATTGAGCGTGTGCGCCGCGCACACGATCTGCCCGACGAATACTTACTCTTCGTCGGCACGATCGAGCCGCGCAAGAACCTGCGCGGATTGCTCGCTGCGCTCGAACTGATGGGCGATTCGGTACCGCCGCTCGTTGTCGCCGGTGCCGAGGGTTGGGGTGAAACCGGACTGACCGGATTGGAGGAGAGCAAGCGGGTGCGATTCCTTGGCTTCGTGCCGCATGGCGACCTCGGCGGGTTGTACGGCGGTGCCAGCGTGTTCTGTTATCCGAGTGAGCGTGAGGGTTATGGATTGCCAGTTCTGGAAGCGATGGCGCAAGGCGTCCCCGTCGTGACCAGCCGTGGCACCGCGACCGAGGAGACCGCCGGCACCGCGGCCGTTCTGGTCGATCCCAAAGATCCGACGGACATCGCTCGCGGTATCGAGGAGGCTGGTCATCGGCGCAAGGAGTTGCATGCGAAGGGTCTTGCGCGTGCGCAACGCCGCAGTTGGTCGACCACCGCCGACCTCACCGCGGCGGTGTATCGCGAGCTCGCCGGCTGATGCAGTTCGACGACAAACTTGCCGTTAACAAAGTCGTGGTGAACCTGCTGTGGTGCGTGCCCGGACAAGTCGGTGGATCCGAGGAGTATCTCGTGCGCCAATTGCTCGGCCTTGCCGAACAACCGGAGCAGCGCTGGAAACTGACGGTCGCGGCCGCGCGCGGATTTCGTGCGGCACATCCCGAGCTGGCACCCGTCGCGCAGATGGTGGAGCCAAGTTTCGACAGTCGTAGTCGTATCCGGCGCATTCTCGGCGAAGCGACGTGGTTGCGCCGCACGTCCGCCGACGCGGCGCTCGTTCATCACGGTGGTGGCACTGCGCCGTTTCGCGCGCGACGACCGTACGTTCTCACGGTCCACGATCTGCAGTTCCGCACGTACCCGCACTATTTCTCGCGTGCGAAGCGCGCGTACCTGGGGGCCATCATCCCGCGTTCAGTGCGCGGTGCTGCGGTCGTGGCGGTTCCGAGTGCGTATGTTCGCGACAGCGTGATCGAGGCGTACGGCGCGGCACCCGAGCGAGTGATGGTGGTGCCGCACGGCGTCGAGCCTGCATTGGTCAACGAGCTGACGCCGCCCGATGAGTTGCGCGATCGCTATGGACTGGGCAACGGCCCGATCGTCGTGTACCCGGCTGTGACGCATCCGCACAAAAACCACAGGTTGTTGCTCGCGCTGATGCGCGAACGCTGGACCGACCCCGACTTGCGGCTCGTGCTTCCCGGAGGTGTCGGCAGCGCCGAGGACACGATCACGGCGTCGACCGATCGTCGCGTGCTTCGCTTGGGTCGCGTGTCGGCGGCGGACCGCAATGGGTTGTTGGCGATGGCCGACGCGATGGTGTTTCCCAGTGAGTACGAAGGCTTCGGCGCGCCGCTCATCGAGGCGATGACGCTGGGCGCACCGATCGTGTGCAGCGACGCAACATGCATGCCAGACATCGTCGACAATGCCGGGCTCGTGCTGCCGCTCGACATCGACGCATGGGCTGGGGCATTGGATGAGGTCCGACGCCGACGAACCGAATTGGTCGCGGCTGGCAAACGCCGAGCGCTCGCGTTCACATCGTTCGTCAGTGGCGCGGCGCTGGCCGCCGCCTACGACCGGGCGGTCAGAGCATGAGCGAGCACTTGCGCATCGCAGTGCTGTGCCCGCACTTCGCGCCCGACAACGCACCCACTGGCGAGGTCTTCACCCGCATCGTGCATGAGCTTGCCGAGTTGGGCCACGAACTCCACGTGATCACGACGCTGCCGTGGTATCGCGAGCATGCGATCGAGCAAGAGTGGAGTGGCAAGGGCAAGGGCGGTCTAGTGCGTCGAGAGGCGACACCGTGGGGATCGATCACGCGCGTGCATCCGTTTCCCGGTGCCGACAAGCGGAACCTGCTGCGTCGCGCAGCCGGCTTCGTCGGATTCAGTGCGCTTGCGGGCCTGACCTCGCTGCGCGGCGGCCGGGTCGATGCAGTGCTCGCGATGTCGCCACCATTGACGCTCGGCCTCACCGGTTGGGGCACTCATCTCATTCGGCGAGGACCACTCGTGTTCAACATTCAAGACATCTTTCCCGACGCGGCGGTCGCAACGGGAGCGATCAAGAATCGTGCCGTAATCGCAGTTGCACGCAAGCTCGAACGCGTGAGCTATCACCGCGCCGCTGCGATCACGGTGCTGTCGGACGACCTGCGCGACAACGTTGTCGCCAAGCTGAAACCATCGCATCGCGCGCGAGTGCACGTGATCCCGAACTTCGTCGACACCGAGTTCATTCGGCCGTCCAACCGGATGACCGAGCTTCGCCGCCAGCTTGCGATCGGCGATGCACCGGTCGTGTTGTACGCCGGCAACCTTGGCTTCTCGCAGTCGCTCGAGATGGTGATCGATGCGGCCGCCGACTTTCCCGAGGCAACGTTCCTGATCAACGGTGACGGTGCCGCGCAAAGTGAGTTGAAGGACCGCGCGGTCGGTTTGCGCAACGTCGTGTTCAGTGGTTATCAGCCGCGCGAGCGCTTGCCGGAAGTGCTCGCCACTGGCGACATTCACCTCGTGCCACTCAAGGCTGGTCTCGGGCGAGTCAGCGTTCCGTCCAAGATGTATTCGATTCTCGCCGCCGGGCGTCCGGTGCTCGCGGCCATCGACGCCGACACCGAGGTTCCACGAATCCTGCAAACCAGCGGTGCCGGTATGGCCGTCGAGCCCGATCAACCGGAACAGTTCGCGGGCGCGCTGCGCGCCATGCTTGCCGACCTACCGAAGTGGACGGAGAAGGGTGCGGCCGGTCGCGAGTGGGTGCTGCGCGCGGCCTCGCCGCAAGCCGTCGCGTTGGAGTACGAACGGTTGATCCGATCGTTGGCTCGACGTTCCCTGCACGGCAGCTAGGCACAGCTTTTGCACCGTTCAGGCGCTAGCCTCGCTCCCTCGTGGCTCCGTCATCCTCCGCCAAAAAGGTTGCCAAGCTCGCCTCGCGCGGCAAGGGCAAGAAGGTCCGCTTCTCAAGCGGCACAACCTTTCCGACGGTCGTCGGCGCAGTTCTCATCGCGATGATCGGCCTCATCACGTACGCGAAACTCACCGTGCCGGGCGTCGAAACCGGTCCGCCGCAACCGACTGATTTGTGGTCGATGGTCTACGGCATTCGCGTCTGCGACACCTTTCTGCCGCACATCGAGGGCACCTCGGTCGAACTCGAAAAGGATGCGTCGACCGGCGACGAAACCGCTGTGCAGACCGGCCCCGACGGTGACGGCATCATCCACTACCACCCGCAGGCGGGCGGTAACACCGGCCGCAAGGCCAAGCTCAGCGTGTTTCTCGATATCTACGGCATCAAGCTGAGCACCGACAAGTTGGTCGTGCCCGCCGAGTTGGTGGGCGAGGGTGAGCCCAACTCGTGGGATGTTGACGACGACGATGTGTTCAAGGGAACGCCATGTGAGGGCAAGAAGGCCCACATCACCGTGCGAGTCTGGAACGACTACACCACCGGCGCGTTCGAGGACAAGGTCACCGACTTCGGCAACCAACGCTTCACGCGCAGCGGAATGATTTTCGTGATCGCGGTTGTGCCAGAGGGTGACGACCCCGACATTCCCAAGCCGTCGCATTTCTGTGAACTGGAAGACCTTGGTGTCGTCGGTTCTGGCGACGCGTGCCGCACAGGCGGTACGCCCACCACCGTTGCGCCGACCGACACAACTGTGGCGACAACCGACACGACTGCAGATACAACTGCAGATACAACTGCCAACACGGCGACCACCACGACCAGCGGCTGATGCGCGCGGTCGTGCTCGTTGGTGGGTTCGGCACTCGGTTACAGCCGTTAACACTGTCAACGCCGAAGCCGATGTTGCCGGTTGGCCATGTGCCGATCATCGAGCGCCTGATCGCGAATCTCGGGCGCAGTGGCATCTCCGACGTAACACTTGCACTCGGTTTCAAGTCGGAGCCGTTCGTCGAAGCCTTCCCGACCGGTGAGTGCGCCGGTGTCGTGTTGCAGTACGCCGTCGAACCGACGCCATTGGACACGGCCGGTGCAATTCGTTTCGCGGCGGAAGCTGCCGGCATCGACGACACGTTCGTCGTGGTGAACGGCGACGTCCTCACCGATCTCGACGTTGCACAACTCGTCGATTTTCATCGCGATCGCGGTGCGGAGGCGACACTGCACCTGATACCGGTGCCCGATCCGTCGTCGTATGGCGTGGTGGGTCTCGACGCCGAGGGCCGCGTAGAACGATTCGTCGAAAAACCTGCAACAGGCACTGCGCCGAGCAACTTGGTCAATGCCGGTACCTACGTGCTGGAACCGGCGGTGCTGCACCGCATTCCGAGCGGTGAGAAAGTCTCGATCGAAAGAGTGACGTTCCCGGCTATTGCAGCCGCTCGCGGTTTGTTCGGCCTCGCCACCGACGACTACTGGATCGACACCGGCCAGCCCGAGTTCTACCTGCAGGCAAACCTGGATGTGCTGTCGGGGATACGACGCCACGATCGCGGGGTCGCCGTGCATGAGCGCGCCACTGTGCACGAAACCGCTGTCATCGAAGATGGCATCGTTGGGCCTGGAGCGACGGTCGGCGCGGGTGCCGTCGTGCGGCGCAGCGTTGTCTTGCCCGGCGCTGTCGTCGGTGATCACGCGACAGTGACAGACTCGATGGTGATGGGTCGGATTGGCGAAGATGCAGTGGTGCACGCGTCCGTGATTGGCGCTACCGGAGTGGTTGCGCCGGGCGAAGCGATACACGACGAACGCCGACCACACCCGGCATCATGAACGCGGTCGTCGCGTGAGTCAGTCGGCGTTGGTCATCGATGTCGGTGCCGCCGAAAATCTCGTCGGACACTGGCGACGGCGACACGATGCCGTCGCCAGTCGGGGCATGCCGGCTCACATCACGATCTTGTTTCCGTTTCGTGCTCCCGATGCGATTACACAAGAGGTGCAGCAGGGTCTGGCGAGCTTTGCGGCTCGCACACCGAGGCATCGCTTCGCGCTTGTTGCAATCGACGAGTTCAAACAAGCCATTTACCTACGTCCCTATCCCGATGTGTGGTTTCGGGATTTGACGCAACGGCTGTTCGAGGCCTTCCCCGATTGCCCGCCGTACGGCGGTGCATTTTCAGATTCGATTCCTCACTTGACCATTGCACAGACAACAGGCGGCGATGCGCACTCAGCACTCCGACTGGCCCTCGATGCCGCGATCGCCACCTCTCTTCCCATCGAATGCGAGGCGACAGCGTTGTCGCTCTACATCTACGACAACAGCGGAGAGTGGACCGTCGCGCAACGCTTCGCTTTCGCGGCGGAGTCAGCGCCTCGCAGCGGCGAGGGTGCGGCGAGCTAGCTCGGGACCGACGTTGACTTCGCTCATCACGCTTGGCGTGACCAGCGCTCGCATCCCCGCAGCCTCGATAGCTGCTACCGAAGCCTCGTCGACGGGATCGATGACGAGCGTCGATGCAATCTCTGCGTAAAGACGGGCGACACCGACTACTGAAGGCTCATGGCCAAGTTCCCGCAACATTCGATCAGCTGGCCCCTTTAGCGCGACACCGCCGACGATTGGCGAAATTGCGACGACTGATTCGCGACGGGCTGCAAGTAGGTCGTCGACGTCGGCAAGCGCGCGAATCGGTCCGATCGACACGAGTGGGTTCGAGGGCGCGATCACGACGACCTCGCTATCGACGAGTGCCGATCGCGCCGGCTGAGTCAACGGTGCCTCCGCCGCGCCCGCAAATCGCAACGCGTCTACGAGGACGTTGTGTCCGCGCTTCACGAAGTATTCCTGGAATGGAACCTCGATCGCTTCCTCGCGCAGACTCACCATCGTCGACACAACAGAATCACTCATCGGCAGCAGCTGTTGCTCGAGCCCCCAGGCGGCGGCGAGCTCGGCCGTAACGGCGGTGAGCGAAGCACCCTCGGCACGACGTGCTGTTCGATAGAGATGCGTCGCTAGGTCCCGGTCGCCGAGATTGAACCAAGTCGGTGCCGCCTCGGAACCTGTGGGCTTCACGAGTGCAAATCGCTGCAGTGCTTCCATCGCTCGCCACGATTCACCACGCAGTCCCCACCCGCGCTCGGGATCGATGGCTCCCGCGAGTGTGTATGTAACCGTGTCGATGTCGGGGGAGATGTGCAGGCCATGTAAGACGGTGTCGTCGCCGGTGTTGATCACGGCGGTCGTGTCGGAGACCCGATGCACATTGGCAAGGGCGCGCAGGAATCGCGCCGCGCCGACCCCGCCACACAGCACGGTGACGGATCGAGCCGTCGCGCTCATTTCCATCCGTCGGTGTCGCCGCTGGCGAGCCGGGCGTAAACACCGGCCAGCTCGGCAGCACACTGCTCCCACGTGAACTCGCGCCATCGGGTGTCGCCGGCTTTGACCAGGCGGGCGCGAACAGCCGAGTCGGTGAGTGCAGTGGCGAGGTTGGACGCAAGTCCCGCAATGTCGTCGGGTTCGCTGAGCAGCACGGCGTCGCCGCCCACTTCCGGGATCGAACCGGCGTTGCTCGCCACGATCGGCACGCCGGCCTGCATGGCATCGAGCAAGGGAAAGCCGAACCCTTCATCCAGCGACGGATACGCGAGAACGCTGGCGTGATGCAGCAACCAGGAACGAGCGCCGTCGTCGATCCTTCCGGTGAACGACACACGATTGGAAGCGGCGCCGAGCGTATCGACCGCCGCGTCGATCGCCGGTCGAGCGTCGCCGTGAGATCCGGCAAGCACAAGGTGCAGGTCGGGCTGCGCCGTTGTCAGTTCACCGAACGCCTTCACAAGTGCCGGCAGATTCTTGCGCCGCTCGAGGTTGCCGACGGCGAGCACGAATGGTGCTCCGTCGAGGTCGTCGATCGGTGGCCGCGGCGGTGGTGCCGACAGCGTCAATGCCCCGAGGTGCACCGTCACGACTCGCGCGCCGGGCAACAGTTCTCTCACTGCCATCGCGCTGGCGTGTGAACTTGCATGTACCACCGCGCCGGATGCGACCGCACGTCGCAGCACGCGCCCCGCCCGTGCCACCGACGGCTGCGCGTCTTGCGGATTCCGAAGGAACCAGCAGTCGTACACCGAAACGAGTCGCGGAATGTTGCACGGGGGCACGACGTAATTGGTGCCATGCAGTACGTCGACGCCGCCCGCCTGACCCACGCCAAGCCACCGATCAGCGCGGGGCCAATCAAACCTTGCCCACAGTCGATGCGCGATCGCTGCTGGCAGCGGGAGTCGCTTCACGCCCGCACCTGGCCGCGCTCGAAACGACACCAAGTATCCCTGCAACTCGACGTCGCTGCGTTGGATCAGCGCGGTGCGCAGCGCATCGACAGCGAAGCCGATGCCGGTCCGCTCGCCGTACAGCGGGCCGATGTCGAACCCCACGCGCAGGTCAGTCAGCCCAGCCATGTTGAGGCGCAGGCTAGACCGGCGAGGCCCTAGACTCGCACCCCATGCCCCGTGCATTTATCACTGGAATAACTGGCCAGGACGGCCAACACCTCGCTGAGTTCCTGCACGGGAAGGGCTACGAGGTTTTTGGCCTCGTCAAAGGGCAGAACAACCCGCGCATGGTGCAAATGCGCGACGAGTTCCCGTTTGTCGAGCCGGTGCCGGGAGATCTGGCCGACCTGCCGTCGTTGATCAAGGCGGTTGAGCAAGCGCAACCCGACGAGGTCTACAACCTGGGTGCCATCTCGTTCGTCGCGATGAGCTTCAATCAAGCCGAACTCACCGCCAACATCACGGGTCTCGGCGTACTGCGCGTGCTCGAGGCGATCCGTATGGTCGGTGGCGCGAACAACAACCCGATTCGGCTCTATCAAGCGAGCAGCAGCGAGATGTTCGGCAAGGTGCGTGAGACGCCACAAACAGAACGAACGGCGTTCCACCCACGCTCGCCATACGGCTGCGCGAAGGTCTTCGGTCACGACATCGTCGTCAACTACCGCGAGAGCTACGACTTGTTTGCCTGCAGCGGCATCCTGTTCAACCACGAAGGGCCGCGCCGCGGACTTGAGTTCGTCACGCGCAAGGTCACCAACTCAGTGGCTCGCATCAAGCTTGGGGTGCAGAACGAGATCGTGCTCGGGAACCTCGACAGCAAGCGCGATTGGGGTTACGCGGGCGACTACGTGAAGGCGATGTGGCTGATGTTGCAGCGCGACAAGCCCGAGGACTACGTGATCGCGACGGGCGAGACCCACAGCATCGAGGAGTTGGTGAAGTTCGCGTTCGCCGAGGTCGGGATCGAGAACTGGCGCGACTACGTACGCCAAGACCCGAAGTTCTTCCGCCCGGCTGAAGTCGATCTATTGATTGGCGATTCCACCAAGGCGCGCACGGAACTCGGTTGGAAACCGGAAGTCGACTTCCCGACGTTGATCAAGATGATGGTTGCCCACGACCTCAAGTTCGAGAGCGACAAGATTCGCTGAGCTTGCTGTTGGGTGGGGGACGTCAGGCTTCGAACGGCATGTCGGTGATCGCGTCGATCATCGAATGGCCAGATGGCACGACCCCGGAACGCAGCTTGTAGCGAAGTGCGAGACCGAATGCGAGCAGGGCCATCGACGATGATGCCAACAGCCCGATCTCGACCCTGCGGAAGAGTTCTTGGTGGTTCAAAGCGGTGGCGAGCATGAAGGTGATCCCTGCGCAACCCCATCCGATGGCCACCAATTTGTGTCCGCGCAATGCGATCACTGCTTGCGCGAGTGCCAGCGCCAACATGTAGAGCGCGCTGCCGAGCGCCAAGATCGCCAACGTGCTGCCGCTGAGCTTCGAGTCGTAGAACTTCTCGATGATCAGCGGACCCAGGACGAACGCGCCCGCGGTACCAACGACAGCCGCCCCGAGAACCAGCTTCAGCAGCCGACGCAGACCATCGCGAAACTCCGCGATCTCGTTACGCGCTGCCAACCGCGACAGACGCGGCAGCAACGCGGCCTGCACAGCCTGAAACAGGAACAATGGAATTCGGGCCAGCAACACGCCGTATGTGAAGCGTGTGACCTTCGCTTTCTCGGTCGCCTCGGCTAGAACAGTTGCCGCCAATGGTCCGGCGTTCACCAGGCCAGCGGCGAAGATCGAGCCCAGCAGCAACCAACCGAGATTCTGTGTGACCTCGCCCCATTCGGCAGGGGGACCATCGTCGGCATGCAGGTGCCCGCGTGCCCACACGAAGAGAACGCCCGGCAGGGGAGCGAACGCGATCGCGAGGCCGTAGGGGCCGACTGTTTTCACGCCGGCAATTGCCAGCACTAGGCACGCGGCAATGCGCATGACACCGTCGGAGGCCATCACGATCGCGT
>JANWKM010000110.1 GCA_025451395.1 Ilumatobacteraceae bacterium | reverse complement strand
GCCTTCCACCATGTCGTGGCCAGCCGGTTTGCCCAGCTGCTCGTCGGTGGCGGTGATATCGAGCACATCGTCGACGATCTGAAAGACCATCCCGAATGCCTCGCCGAACTCGGTCAGTGCATCGATGTGCTGGCGATCGAGGTCGGCGACCAGACCACCGATGCGCGCAGCCGTCGCGAACAGCGATGCCGTCTTACCGCTGATGCTGGAGATATAGCTGGCCTCGGGGCGAGCGGCGTTGTAGGTGTGCCGCAGTTCTTCGATCTGGCCCTCGCACAGCCGACCGATGGTGCGCGCCAGCAGGCCGGCGACCTCGGTGCCCAACGACGCGGCGATCTCTGACGCCCGGGACAGCAGAAAGTCGCCGGCGAGAATCGCCTGCAGATTCCCCCACTTGGCGTTGACGGTGTCGACGCCGCGGCGAGTGTGCGCGTCATCCATCACGTCGTCGTGGTCGAGCGATCCGGTTTGCACGAGCTCGCAAGAGACACCACCCTGCACCGCTTTTTCTCGCAACTCGGCGTCGGCGGCACCTACCACCTGTGCGGCGACGACGGTCAGCACCGGCCGCAGGCGCTTACCACCGGCGTCGATGAGGTGCGAGGCGATTTCTTGAAGATATGGATCGGGTGTGTGCACCGACTCCTTCAACGCCGCCTCGATCCGCGCGACGGACTCAGCGTGGCCGGAAAGTGCAAACAGTGGCGCGGACGGCACGTCGCCAGGCTACGCCGTACCAAAGGACACATGTTGCGCCTCGCAGCCACCGATACACTTTCACCATGTTTGAACGCTTCACCGATCGGGCTCGGCGGGTCGTGGTGTTGGCGCAGGAGGAAGCACGCCTCCTGAACCACAGCTACATCGGTACTGAGCACATTCTGCTGGGTCTCATCCACGAGGGCGAGGGTGTCGCCGCCAAGGCGATGGAGTCGCTGGGCATCTCGCTGGAAGCGGTGCGCAGCCAGGTCGAAGAGATCATTGGTCAGGGCGGGTCGTCGCCGTCTGGCCACATACCATTTACCCCGCGCGCGAAGAAGGTTCTTGAGCTGTCGCTGCGCGAAGCGTTGCAACTCGGTCACAACTACATCGGTACCGAGCACATCCTGCTCGGCCTGATACGCGAGGGCGAGGGCGTCGCCGCTCAGGTGCTCGTGAAACTTGGCGCCGACCTCAGTCGTGTCCGACAGCAGGTCATTCAACTGCTCTCCGGCTATCAGGGCGGCCAGGGCAAAGGCGAACCGCAGGCCGCGCCTTCGTCGGGCAGTGCCGCCAAGGACGAGCCATCGGATAAAGGCAACAGCCAGATCCTCGATCAGTTCGGCCGCAACCTGACGCAGCTGGCTCGCGAGAATAAGCTCGACCCGGTCATCGGCCGCAGCCGCGAGATGGAACGCGTCATGCAGATCCTCAGTCGGCGCACGAAGAACAATCCGGTGCTGATCGGCGAGCCCGGCGTCGGCAAGACCGCCATCGTCGAAGGACTCGCGCAGAAGATCACCAACAACGACGTGCCCGACACGTTGCGCAATAAGCAGCTCTACACGCTCGATCTTGGGGCCCTTGTCGCTGGCAGTCGGTATCGCGGCGATTTCGAGGAGCGCTTGAAGAAGGTTCTCAAGGAGATCCGCTCGCGCGGCGACATCATCCTGTTCATCGACGAGATCCATACCCTCGTCGGTGCCGGCGCTGCCGAAGGCGCGATCGACGCAGCCAGCATCCTGAAGCCGATGCTTGCCCGCGGCGAGTTGCAGACCATTGGCGCCACCACGCTCGACGAATATCGCAAGCACCTCGAAAAAGACGCAGCACTCGAGCGTCGCTTCCAGCCCGTGCGCGTCGAAGAGCCGACGTTGGCCCACACGATCGAGATTCTTCGTGGCGTGCGCGACAAGTACGAAGCCCACCACCGCGTCACGATCACCGATCAGGCGATCGTCGCGGCAGCAAACCTCGCCGACCGCTACATCAGCGACCGCCACCTGCCCGACAAGGCCATCGACCTGATCGACGAAGCCGGCAGCCGCCTGCGCATCAAGCGCATGGCCACTCCACCCGATCTGCGCGAGATCGAGCAGAAGCTCAACGACGTGCAAGAGGCCAAGAAGCGCGCTGTCGAAGAGCAGCGCTTCGAGGAAGCCGGTCGCCTACGCGATCAGGAGAAGGCGTTGCTGGAAGAGAAGGCGACGAAGGAATCAGAAGTGAAGGCCAGCGGTGTCGATCTCTTCGACGAAGTCGACGAGGAAGCGATCGCCGAAGTGCTCAGCATTTGGACCGGTATCCCGGTTTTCAAGCTCACCGAAGAAGAGACGTCGAAGCTGCTCAACATGGAGGGCGAACTCCACAAGCGGATGATCGGCCAGGACAACGCAATCAAGGCAGTCAGCCAGAGCGTACGCCGCACGCGCGCCGGCCTGAAAGATCCGAAGCGTCCTAGCGGTTCGTTTATCTTCCTCGGACCGACCGGCGTCGGTAAAACCGAGCTGGCCAAGACGCTTGCCGAATTCCTGTTCGGCGACGAGAACAGCCTGATCGCGCTCGACATGAGCGAATACATGGAGAAGCACACCGTCAGCCGACTCGTCGGTTCTCCTCCTGGGTATGTCGGTTACGAAGAGGGTGGCCAGCTCACCGAGGCTGTGCGCCGCAAGCCGTTCAGCGTCGTGCTCTTCGACGAGATCGAGAAGGCGCACCCCGACGTGTTCAACACGCTGCTGCAGATCTTGGAAGAAGGTCGCCTGACCGACAGCCAGGGACGCACCGTCGACTTTCGTAACACCGTGCTGATCATGACCAGCAACCTCGGTACGCAGGATCTGCGCAAGGCCAACGTCGGCTTCACGAAGGCCGATTCGGCGCTGAGCTACGAGCGTATGCGCGACAAGGTCACCGACGCCTTGAAGGTTCACTTCCGCCCCGAATTCTTGAACCGCATCGACGAGGTCATCGTGTTCCACGAGTTGTCGCGCGATGAAGTGATGCAGATGGTCGACATGATGACCAAGCGCCTCGTCGGTCAACTCGAAGGACAGGGACTCGGTATCGAGCTCACTCAGTCCGCCAAGGAACTGCTGGCCGAAAAGGGCTACGACCCACAACTGGGTGCACGTCCGCTACGCCGCGCGATTCAACGCATGATCGAAGACGTACTCAGCGAAAAGATTCTGTACAAAGAATTCCACGCTGGCGAGATCATCGTCGTCGAAACCGAAGACGACCCGGAGAAGCCAGGCGAGAAGAAGCTAACGTTCCGCGCCGTTGAAGGCTTCCAGCCGCCCGCCGTCGTCGAGCTTGCGGCGACAGGTGCGCCCGAGATCGCAGAGCCGCCGGTCCCCAGCGAGTGAACCGATTGCGGCGTACCGCTCTTGCGGTGTGCGCACTGCTTGCGCTCGGCGCATGCAAGGTTGATGTAACAGTCGATGTTCACGTCGATGCCGACGGATCCGGCAGAGTGACGCTGACGGCGATCGCTGATGCCGCCGTCGTCGAACAGGCACCCGGCCTCGCCGAAGACTTGCGATTCGATGATGCCGCTGCGGCGGGCTGGTTGGTCGATGGGCCAACGCCGACTGCCGACGGCGGGCTGAAGGTAGTGATCAGTCATGACTTCGCGACGGTCGCAGAAGCCACGGCGTTGCTGCAGTCGATCAACGGTGCCGGGGGCCCGCTGCACGACATCGCGATCACGCGCACCGCCACAAGCTCGCAGATCGTCACGTCGCTCGCGGGCACGTTGCGAGTCGACGGCGAACTGCAAGCGTTCGCAGATTCCGACCTTCTCGCTGCGATCGGCGGCAGCCCGTACGCGGCGTCGATCCTCGAGGAAGGTCTGCAGCCGACGGATGCCGTTTCATTCACGTTCGCCGCCGATCTGCCCGGCGATGCGGTCGTCGTCGATGGCACAGTCCCTCAGTCGTCGAGCTGGACAGTCCCAATCGACGGCACCGCCGCCGATTTGACGACAACCAACGTGCTCGTCAAAGAAGGCGGCGGGATTTGGGGCACCGTGTCCACGGTCGCGCTGATCGCGCTGATCGCCTGGTGCGTTTTCGCGATTGCGTTCATCGTGTTTGTCGCCAAAGCACGTCGCCGGCGAGCCCGCGCCGCCGCCAGCAATGCGTTTCGCGTTCGTCCGTTGACACGCCGCTAAACGTCTCTGTCAGACCCCATCCTTAGGGTGCCGGCATGGCCAAAGCGCGTCTCGTCTACCGCTGCACCGAATGCGGCACTGCTACCCCGAAGTGGGCAGGGCGTTGCACCACGTGCGAAGCATGGAACTCGCTCGTCGAGGAGACCGAAACGCGCGGTGCACCCCAGCTGCACCTGCCGTCCGCGGGACCCGCGACGCGCATCGGCGACATTGATTCATCGTTCGCGCAGCCGCATCCCACTGGCATCGATGAACTCGATCGCGTACTCGGCGGCGGCCTGGTGCCGGGGTCGGTCACACTGCTCGGTGGCGAACCTGGCATCGGCAAGAGCACTCTCCTACTGCAGTTACTCGCCAAGTGGCCACACCGCACCTTGTACATCAGCGCCGAGGAAAGCGCGCAACAGGTTCGGTTACGCGCCGAGCGGTTGTCGGCGGTGCAGCCGGAACTGTGGCTGCTTCCCGAAACTTCGCTGCCACACATTCTCTCTGCTATCGACACCGTGAAACCAGACCTGGTTGTGGTCGACAGCATCCAAGCGATCGCCGATCCGGCACTGCCTTCAGCGCCGGGCGGTGTGGTGCAAGTGCGCGGCTGCGCGCACCGGTTGGTCGCCGAAGCGAAGCGTCGCGGACTGCCGATAGTTATGGTCGGGCACGTCACCAAAGACGGCGGGCTCGCCGGACCGCGCGTGTTAGAGCACGTCGTCGACACGGTGCTCAGCTTTGAGGGCGACCGCCATCACGCGTTGCGATTGTTGCGTGCCACGAAACACCGGTTCGGTCCGACCAACGAGCTGGGTGTATTCGAGATGACCGCCAACGGACTGATTGGTGTGCCCGATGCCAGCACGCTGTTCCTCACCGATCGGCGCGCGGGGGTCGCCGGTTCCGCGATCACCCCAAGTCTCGAGGGTCAGCGCCCATTGCTCGTCGAGGTGCAGGCACTCACCAATAAGACCAACAGCGGTGTGCCACCACGGCGCAGCGCGCAGGGTCTCGACGCCGGTCGGCTAGCGTTGCTATTGGCGGTCCTCGAGCGCCGTGCCGATGTCGTGCTCGGCGCGCACGAGGTGTTCGCATCCGTCGTCGGTGGCGTCAGACTCACCGAGCCCGGTGCCGACCTTGCGCTGTGCCTCGCTTTGGTCAGCGCGCTCCTCGACCAGCCGTTACCTGCTGACGTTGTCGTGTTCGGTGAGGTCGGTCTCGCAGGCGAGCTTCGCCAGGTGGCGCACGCGTCACGCCGCCTGGCCGAGGCCGCACGTATGGGATTCACGCGCGCGATCGTGCCTGCTAGCTCAGCGAACGGCGTCGAGGGAATCTCACTTACTCGTGTCGCCACGGTCCACGAGGCCTTGTTGGCCGTCGGCTTACGTACAGTAAGTTGCGGAGCGGGGCGACATGAGTCAGTTGCGAGTTCTGATCACAAACAACACGCTCGACGCGCGAGCCGGCAGTGAACTTTACGTTTACGACGTTGCCGTCGCGTTGCTAGAGCGCGGCCACCAACCGATCGCGTACAGCAACAGGCTTGGGCAAGTTGCCGACGAGTTGCGCGATGCAGGCGTGCCGGTCGTCGATCAACTCGATTCGATGAGCGTTGTTCCCGACATCATCCACGGCCACCATCATCTCGACGCGATGACGGCGATGTTGCACTTTCCACATACTCCCGCCGTCCTGTTCTGCCACTCGTGGAGACAATGGCTGGAGATGCCCGTCGAGTTTCCCCGAATTCGTCGCTATCTGGCGATGAACCAATCGACCTACAACCGGTTGACGGTAGAACACGGCATCCCTGAACGACAGGTCAGGTGGATGCCGAACTTTGTCGACCTCAGCCGCTATCAGCCGCGGGCTCCGTTGCCCGCGCACCCGACCCACGCGTTGGTCTTCTGCAATTACGCAACTGAGGATGGCTACCTCAGAACAATCCGCGCGGCGTGCGCGCGAGCAGAACTCAGCCTGGATGTCATCGGGGTCGGCGTGGGAAATTCAGCTGCGCGGCCGTGGGAAATCCTCGGCGGTTACGACGTGGTATTTGCCGCGGGTCGCTCTGCTCTCGAATCGCTCGCCGTTGGCGCAGCCGTCATCATCTGCAACAACTTTGGCTTGGGATCGATGGTCACAGCCGCGAAGGTCGACGAGCTTCGACTTCAGAATTTCGGACCCAGGTCAGCACGACCGTTCGACGTCGACGACGTGCTTACTCAACTCGCTCGCTACTGCCCCGACGACGCGCGCGAGACGTCCCTTCGAATTCGTAGTGTCGCGGGACTCGACGCGACGGTCGACGACTTGCTCGACGTGTACACCGAAGCGATCGCCGAGCACAAGCAGGCGCCGCCCTCCGCCGACGACGCTTCGCGAGCCGCGGCCGCTTATATGCGTCAGATTTCAGACCACGTGAAGTCGAGTGGCCGGCTGCAGCATTCGCTCGACGTTCTGCACGCCGAGCACCATCAGCTGCGGCACGAGCACGATCAACTGCGCCACGAGCGGGCGGCCTGTGTGACCGCTCAAGCTGAACTGACTTCAATGCGCCAGACCCTCACCTGGCGAGTACGACAGCGTGTGCTGGTCACAACGGCCGGTAAGGCGTCGTCACGCCTGGTTGCGCGCCTTCGTAAGCGACGAGGCCGTCGTCGATCAGCTTGATCAGATGCGCGAGCACACTGCGTCCGGCCGCCTTGTACAGCTTTTCGTTCACTCCGACGTACAGCAGCTTCACCATGTCGGGGATCATCGTCACGCCATCGCGCACGGCGCGCAGCACGCCGGCCTCGCGGTCGAGGCGGTGTTGCACGAATGCGTCGATGAACGGACGCGTTTCGGTGACGGGCGCGCCATGAGTGGGCCACAGCACGGCAGGGTCGAGATCCTTAACGCGTTGCAGCGATGCGAAGTAGTCGCGCATGTCGCCATCAGGCGGTGTTATGACGGTGGTGCTCCAACCCATGATGTGATCACCGGTGAACAGCGCTCGCTGGTCCTTCAGCAAATAGTCCTCCAACAAATAGCAGGTGTGGTTGCTGGTGTGCCCCGGGGTATGAATCGCAAGCATGGTCCAGCCGTCGCCGTGCGCAGCTAGCTCTCCATCAGCGACCCGGACATCGGGGGTGAAGTCGAAGTCGACCGATTCCTCTACCTTTGCCTCCTTCTCGTCGGCGTCCAGTTCTTCGGGCGTGTCGTCCTCCACCCAGCCACGGCTGCGAGCATGAGGTCCGAACGCGACCGTCGGCGCGCCAGTCGTTTCTTTGAGCCAAGCCGCAAGCGGCGAGTGATCGCTGTGGCAGTGCGTCACCAGAATTGCCGTGACGCGCTGGCCGGCGAGCGCCGCCGTCAATGCATTGCGATGTGAGTCGATGGTCGGACCCGGGTCGATCACCGCCACCTCGCTGCCCGGTTCACTCGCTCCCACGATGTAGGTGCCAGTGCCGTGGTAGGTGAACTTCGACGGATTGCGCGCGATGACACGCCGGATCAACGGCGCGACTTGCACCGCATCGCCGTAGCGGGGATCGTCGAGTGTGACGAAAGGAATGGGCGCGGCAGGAATCGTCACGGTGTGACCGCCCTGACCGAGCCGACTTGACGACCGTGACCCATGATGGCTTGTTGTACATGGGCATCGACGGCCGAAACGTCGACTCCCAGTGCTCGCAGCGCGGCAACCATCACTGGCGCCCGCGCCCGATCGCCACCATCGGCAACCTTCAACGCCACTGCACGGCCATCGGGGAACGCTGCCGCGAATACGCCATCGGCACCGTCCTTGGCCATCATCGTCGGCACGTGCTCCATGAACAGTGTGACGTCGCGTTTTCGACCGCCGACCATTTCGGGAAAGTCCGTCATCGCTTTGTACACATGTGCACCGCCTGCGCCGGACGATCCATTCGCGATCGATCGAAACGCGCGGGCGAGTCCGACGAGCGAGATCGCGTGCGCGGGAGCGCCGCAGCCGTCGATGCCGATGTGGACATGAGCCTCGGAACACAATTCGTCGACCGTGTTCGTGATGAAGGCTTGCAAGGGATGGCTCATGTTCAGGTAGGTGGCGTCGTGGGTCCAGCGATTGTGGATACACGTGGCGAGCATGGCGGCATGTTTGCCACTGCAATTCATCAACAGTGCCGACGCCGCAGCGCCGGATCGCACTACTTCCGCCTCCGATTCCGCGTCGAGCGGCATCGACGGTGTGTTCGCCAACGAGTCGGCGGTCAGCCCACAGCCAGCGAGAATGCGAACCACGGCATGGGTGTGCACGGGCGTGCCGTCGTGGCTGGCACAGGCAACGGCAAGCAGGTCGGGCGGTAACCGCAGACCGGCGCGCCACATCGCCACCGCCTGCATGGGTTTGTTCGAGCTGCGCGGATAGATCAACACGCGTGGGTTGCCGATCGAATACTCGATCGCACCGGATGGCCCGAGACCGACGACCGCACCGAAGTGCACTGACTCGTCGAAATCGCTTCGGCTGGTTATGGCGACCGGAGCGAACGCGTCAGCCGAAACCATCGTGGTCCGCGTCGGGATTCTTCCGTGCCAGTCGCCGCTGGCGGCGCCGTATTCGAAGACGTACTTCCGTCAGATCGCTTTCGATCACTTCGTGGCGCTCACCGGTGTTGCTGAGGAGTGCTTGGATCATTGCCGCGGCCGGTATTGCCAAAATCGCGCCCACCGCGCCAAGGACGGCAGCACCACCGATGGCCGAGCCGAACGCGATCGCGGGATGAAGGTTCATTGTGCGCGCGGTGATGCGCGGTAAGAACAAGTAGTTCTCCAATTGTTGATACACGATCACGAACAAGAGCACGGCTGCCGCTCTTGGTGGCGAGTCGACAAACGTGATGAGTACAGGCAACGCACCGGCGAGGTACGTGCCAACCACGGGCAGGAACTGGCTGATCACTCCCACCCACAACGCCATCGCCACCGGTGCCTTGGTGCCGAGTGCCTGCAACACGACCCAGTGGAAGAGTGCGCTGATGCCGGCGAGCAACGCTCGCGAATAGAGGTAGCCACCGGTCTTCTCGATCGCCAGCTCCCACGTGCTCAACACCGAACGTTGGCGATCGGGGCGCAGCCGGCTGCAGATCGTGCGCCGCAATTTCGGACCATCGGCGACGAGGTAGAAGGTGAACAGCATCACCGACAGGCCCTGTACAAGTACGCCGAGGGCAGTTACGGACAGATCGATGACCCTGCCGGATTGGCTGCGAATGAAGCGTTGGACAGGACCGTCCTCGCGATTGATTTCGTTGATCACCTTCTCCGCTTCGATGTGTGCGCCGAACGTGTCGTTGATGAAGTTGACGGTTCGGTTGACGTACTTCTCGGAGTTACCTAGTAGGTCCGCGATCTGTTGACCAACGAGCGCGCTGATTGCGACCAGGAACACCAAGAACGCGAACAGGACCCCAACGAGGATGACGGCGGTCGCGGTACCTCGCCGCCACCCGCGACGCGCTAATCGATTGACGCCGGGCTCGATTGCCAGCGAGAGGAACAACGAAACCAGCAGCAGCACGAACAGGCCGTAGAGGCGGTCGACCAGCGAGTCGACACGGACGGCCAACAAGTAGCCGACCCAGAAGATGGCGATCGCCTTCCAGACCCATCGGGGCATGTGACGCGCTGCGGACGCGGAATCATCGTCGGTTGCAGCGGGCTGCTCGAACATCACACTGCAGCGTAATGACCTGCCGCACGCTGCAGGGTGGAGGCCAGATCGCCGCGATTGCCGATACTGACATTGTCCAATTCGAGCCAAGTCGCCATCGTGTGCAATTCGTGCACGACATCTGGTGCCAATTCTTTGACCGGCGCACCCGGCTCTGCGAACGCGCTTTGCACGAGCAGCGTCCGGTTGGCTCGGTCGGCTTTCAGATCGAGACGGCCGACCAACGAATCGCCCCACAGGATGGGCAGCACGTAGTAGCCGTAAATTCGCTTTGGCGGCGGCGTGTAAATCTCGATGCGGTAGTGGAATCCGAATAGGCGCTCCGTGCGCTCGCGGTTCCAGCACACGGGATCGAATGGGCTCAAGAACGCGCATGCATCGATCTGCCGCGGCAGCTTCGCTTGCGGATGCAGGTATGCAGGCTTGTCCCAGCCCTCAACCTGGACGACCTGCAACGCGCCGTCCTCGACCAGTTCCTCGAGCAGCGGTTTACACGGCGCGTTCTTCTGGCGGTGGTAGTCGGTGAGATCGGTGAACGTTGCAACACCGTGGTGCTGCGCGGCGAGCATCAGCAGCTGTTTGCGGGCGTCGTTCTCGTTGGGGGTCGGGCGAGCAAGAACCTCGGCAGGTACAACTCGTTCGGCGAGATCGTAAATACGTGCGAAGTCGCCGGCTCGGCGAGTTGCTGCGACTTTGCCGCTCCAGAAGAGCAACTCGAGCGCG
>JANWKM010000109.1 GCA_025451395.1 Ilumatobacteraceae bacterium | reverse complement strand
CTCCCTCACCGGCACCCAACGACGGCACCTACGCAGGGGATTGATCCGTGAAAGCGTTAAAGAACTTCATCAACGGCAAGCATGTGGACGCGGCCGACGGCCGCACGACCAACGTTGTCAACCCGGTTACTGGTAAGGCGTATGCCACAGCGCCACTGTCGACGCAGGCAGACGTTGACGCGGCGATGGCGGCGGCGGCTACCGCATACGACAGTTGGAAGGAGACCACGCCGAGCGAGCGGTCGCTGGCGCTGTTTCGTCTGGCCGATTCTGTCGAGGCGCACGCCGACGATCTCATCGCGATGGAGGTCGAGAACACCGGGAAGCCGGCGCACCTCACGCGCAGCGAAGAGATACCGCCCATGGTCGACCAGATTCGATTCTTCGCGACCGCCGCCCGCCACCTGGAGGGCAAGAGCGCCGGCGAGTACATGCGCAACATGACCTCGATGATCCGCCGCGAATCGATCGGCGTGTGCGCACAGGTCGCACCTTGGAACTATCCGATGATGATGGCTGTGTGGAAGTTCGGTCCTGCGATCGCAGCTGGCAACACGGTGGTGCTGAAGCCGAGCGACACCACCCCGGCGACCACGACATTGCTCGCTGAACTCGCCGCCGAGTTTCTGCCCGAGGGCGTGTTCAACGTGATCTGTGGCGATCGCGACACTGGTCGCGCGATGGTGTCGCACGACACGCCATCGATGGTCAGCATCACCGGTTCGGTGCGCGCAGGTATGCAGGTCGCCGAAGCGGCGTCGCACAGCTTGAAGCGAGTGCACCTCGAACTTGGTGGCAAGGCGCCGGTCGTGGGGTTCGACGATGCCGATATTGCGGCAGCAGCGGAGGGAATCGCGATCGCCGGCTACTTCAACGCTGGCCAGGATTGCACCGCGGCAACGCGCGTGATCGCCGCACCCGGTGTCTACGACGACTTTGTCGCCGCGCTCGCCGAGCAGGCCAAAGGAATCAAGACCGGCGCTCCCGACGACGAGGATGTGCTGTTCGGACCGGTCAACAATCCGAATCAACTTGCGCATGTCAGTGGCATGGTCGATCGCACACCGAAGCACGCGAAGGTCGTTGTCGGAGGCAGCGCGGTCGGCGGCGATGGTTACTTCTTCCAGCCGACTGTTGTCGCGGGCTTGAAGCAAGCCGACGAGATGATTCAGACCGAGATCTTCGGCCCGGTCATCACTGTGCAGAAGTTCACCGACGAGGACGAAGCGGTGCGGTGGGCCAACGGTGTCCAGTACGGCCTCGCCAGCAGCGTGTGGACGAAGGACTTCGGCCGCGCGATGCGAATGGCGAAGCGCCTCGACTTCGGCTGCGTGTGGATCAACACCCACATACCACTCGTCGCCGAGATGCCCCACGGTGGATACAAGAAATCGGGCTACGGCAAAGACCTATCGATGTACGCGCTCGACGACTACACCCGCATCAAGCACGTCATGGCCAACCTAAACAGCTAGTCCGAGGGTTTGCTGCAGGTTTGGGGTCGTCCGAGGGCTATGTGCCCGAATACGGGCACATAGCCCTCCGACGGCACGTAACCCTCGGATGAAGAATCAGTGGGCGCCCCAGGTGAAGGTTTGTTTGACGAGGTCGAGGTAGATGAAGGTTTCGGTGTTGCGCACGCCTGGAACGGCACGAATGCGATTGGTCAGGTCGAGTAGGGCACCGTCGTCGGGCACAAGTACCTCGGCCATCAGATCGAACGAGCCGGCGCAGATCACGAGGTAGTCGATCTCGGTCATGGCTTGCAATGCTTTGGCAATGTCGTCGGTCGGTCCCTCGGTGCGAATCCCGACCATCGCCATTCGCCGGAAGCCGCTGGCGAGTGGGTTGGTGACAGCGACCACCTGCACGACACCCGAGTCGATCAGACGTTGTACCCGCTGACGGGCCGCCGCTTCGGATAGCCCAACGGCAGCTCCGAGTCGCGTATATGGAGCGCGGCCATCGCGCTGCAGCTCTTCGATGATCGCGCGATCGGTCTCGTCGATCTGAGTACCGGAGCGATCCATCGCTAACGATCTTGGCTGCGTGAAGCCTTGAAGTGCAAGCGATTCCCGCCCTACAAGCCGATATGCCTACAATCTTGAAACCACGTGGGCCTTGCCCACCATCAGTTCTCGGGGGAGACAGCGTGACGGATGCCACGACGATTGCGCCAACCAGCATGGCTGGCGAGAACGAGCGCGGATCGGTCGAGCTGCAGGGTGTGACCAAACGATTCGGCACGATGGTAGCCGTCGATCGTCTCGACCTGCTTGTGCAGCCGGGCGAGTTCCTGTCGTTACTTGGTCCGTCGGGCTGTGGCAAGACCACCACGTTGCGCATGCTCGCTGGCTTCGAACAACCCGACGAAGGCTTCATTCGCATCAGCGGTCAGTACGTGCAAGGCATCCCTCCGTACAAGCGCGACGTCAACACGGTGTTCCAGGCATATGCGCTGTTCCCACACATGACCGTCACAGAAAACGTGGCCTACGGGTTGCGCCAAAAGGGTGTCGGTAAGTCCGAGACGTCTGAGCGCGTCGCCGAGGCGCTCGACATGGTGAAGATGAGCAAGCTCGCCAACCGCAAACCGCGGCAGATGTCGGGCGGGCAGCAACAGCGCGTCGCACTCGCCCGCGCGTTGGTCAATCGTCCGAGCGTGCTATTGCTCGACGAGCCGCTCGGTGCCCTCGACCGCAAACTTCGTGAAGAAATGCAGATCGAGCTGAAGCTGCTTCAGAGCCAACTCGGCATCACGTTCATCTTCGTGACTCACGACCAAGAAGAAGCGATGAGCATGAGCGACCGCATCGCGATCATGCTCGAGGGTCACGTCGAGCAACTCGCTGATCCCGAGACCGTGTACGAGCGCCCTTCGTCGGCGTTCGTCGCAGGATTCATCGGCCGCAACAACTTTTGGCGTGGAGTGGCCACGGCCGATGGCGTGCGCGCCAACGATGGCACTCTGTTCGTCGTTTCCAAGCCCGACGAAGATGTGGCGCCCGGCCAAGCGGCCTTGGCTGCCGTGCGACCCGAGAACTTCCAATTGGTGACCGACGACCCGGGCACCTCGCGCAACTCGATCGCCGGCACGGTTGCAAGCGTTGCTCACTTCGGCGACACGTTGCAGTACGTCGTGCGGACCGGCAGTCGTGATGTGCTGGTGCTGACACCGCGTGCGAACGCACCGCGGTTGTCTGTCGCCGACCATGTGTGGTGCACGTTCACACCCGCCGACGTCTATTCCTTTTCGGCCCGGCAAGCCGATCTCGTGCTCGCGGAACCGTCCGCAGAGACCAATACCTGACCTACCCGATACTCAACCAAGGAGAACAGAACCGAAATGAACGAACCCAATCAAGAATTGCGCATGCTGGCGCCCGACGGTTTTCGTAAGGCCATTTCGCGCCGGGCGATTTTCCAAACTGGCACAGCGGCGGCGGGCCTCGCCATTCTCGCCGCGTGCGGTAACGAGAAGAAGTCCACCGACAACACCGTCGGCGGCGACTGCGATCCTCTGAGCCCGCCGGCAATTGCCGATGGCACACCGAGCTCTGGTTTCAGCAACGTCGTGAATCAATCGAGCGGCACGCTGTCCATGTACACCTGGGGCGACTATAACGATCCAGAGCTCATCGGTGCGTTGGCCGAAGCCGACCTCGGCGTGTCGATGAAGGTCGACTACTACCCGAGCAACGAAGACCTGATCACCAAGCTTTCCGCGGCGAATGGGAACAGCGGATTCGACATCGTCGTGCCCACAGGTCCATACATCCCACAAATGGTTCAGAAGGGCTTGCTCGAGAAGTTCGACCTCACCAAGCTTCCCAACATCGTGAACGTCGATCCGGCGTATCTAGGGAGAGATTGGGATCCGTGCAACGAGTACAGCGTCTGTAAGGACTGGGGTTCCACCGGCTGGATCTACAACGCTGCCGAAGTCGGTCGCGAGATCAACAACTGGAGCGACTTCATCGACGTCTGTCAGAACGAAGCGAGTGGCAACTGCTCGGTGCTCGACACATCTGCGAACGTCACTGGCATGTACTTCTTCGCAAACGGAATCAATTGGAACACCGAAGAGACCGCCGACCTCGACGCGTGCGAGGCCTTCCTCGTCGACGAGTTCGCTTCGCACATCAAGGCGTTCGACAGCTATCCATCGACAAAGCTGGCCGAGGGCGCGTACATCGTCTCGATGGCGTGGAACGGCGACGCTCGCCAGGCGTTCGTCAGGATCGCCGACGCCGGTGGCAACCCCGACGATTGGAAGTGGGGCCTCGGCGCTCCGGCGACCGAGTTGTGGATGGACAACTACTGCATCGCGACCGGGGCACCGAACAGCGATGCCGCGCACGCGTGGATCAACTGGCTGTTGACGCCGGAGATCTCGATTCGCGACTTGAACTACCACGGCTACAACAGTGGAATGCAGAACATCTCCGACCTACTCGCCGAATTCATTCCCGACCTTGAACGCGGCGACATGATCTTCTTCGGTGACGAGCAGGTCGCAACGATGCAAACCCAAGAGGTCAATACGTCTCAGGATCGCCTGGTCGACATCCTCAACAAGGTAAAGGCTAAGGCTGGCGGCTGAGAGGTGACGTCGGCAGTCGTACCGTCGAAACGGAGATGGCGAGGCCCGAAAATGGGCCTCGCCATCCCTTCGATCGTTTGGTACGTGCTGTTCTTCATCGTGCCGATCGGATACATCGTCGCGTATTCATTCGGCCGCAAAGATTCGTCGCTGTTGTTGCCGGTCGATATGTCGAACCTTTCGCTCGACAGCTACCGCGAGGTATTCGACGAAACCTTCTTCACGGTGTTCAAGGCCACCATCAAGATTGCGATCTACGCGACCCTGCTCTGTTTATTGATCGGCTTCCCCGTTGCGTACTTCCTTGCTTTCAAGGTGAAGGATCGTTGGCGCGGCATTCTGCTGGCGCTCGTCATCGTGCCGAGCTTCACGAGCTTTCTCATTCGCACCCTCGCGTGGCGAATACCGCTGGCACCTGAGGGCACCCTGTCCGACTGGTTGCAAGACTGGGGGCTGCGCGATTCACCGATCGGATTGCTCGAGACTCGGGGCGCAGTTCAACTCGCGCTCGTGTACAACTACCTCGGTTTCATGATCTTGCCGATGTTCGTCGCGCTCGATCGCATTCAGGCCGGGTTACGTGAGGCAAGCAAAGATCTCGGCGCGGACCGCATCTCAACGTTCACGGGCGTGACTTTGCCGCTCGCTGGCCCCGGCACTGCTGCCGGTGTGTTGTTGACGTTCATTCCTATGTGCGGCGACTACGTCACCGCAACCGTGCTCGGCGGCGCGAAGGGCAACATGATCGGTGCGATGATCGCCAGCCAGTTCAGCGCGGCGCAGAACTGGCCGCGTGGTTCGGCGATGGCGGTGCTGATGATCCTTGCGGTGTTGCTGGTCCTTGCGGCAGCCGCGTTGGTTTTGTTTGGTGCCAAGCTGTTGTTACGTCTGGTGCGACCTGCAATCGACAACGTGCGACGTGCGAAGAACCAGCGTTGGATGGCCGAGGCTCGGATGTACATACAAAAGCCACCCGTACAGGCGACGACGAGCCACACCGGTGACAAAATCGCGATGTCCGTCTGGTCGGTCATTGTTCTCGCGTTCCTCTTCATCCCGATCATGTTGGTCGTCTTGCACTCGTTCAACGGCGGCGGATCGTTCTCAATCTGGTCGGGACGACTGACTACCGAGTGGTGGTTCGGCAAGGGTTCGCCTGGCGGTGGGCTCGACTCCCCAGTTGGCCTCTTCTTCGGCGACTCTGTTTTCACAAACGCGATTCGTTTTGCGGCAATCGTGCTGGCCGGTTGGGGATTGCCGAGGGTTCTTCGCGTATTTCGCGTACCGGTCTCGGCGACAGTGACCCGCTGGGCCGGATCAATTGCGTTCGTTGTTGCCTTCGTTGTGGTTGGACTCAATACCGAGTGGTATGCGTCATTCTTTCGTCAGCTCGGTATTGGCGATGCGTTGCGCAATAGCTTCCTCGCGGCCTTTGGAGCAACGATCATCGCGGTTGTCATCGGAGGCCTCGCTGGAGTTGCACTCGCGAGGCGACCGGGCTGGTGGGCGAAGGTATTCTTGGCGGTCGTCTTCTTGATTCTGGTGACGCCGGAGATCATGGATGCGATCGCGCTCGCGGGCTGGATGCAAAAGCTCGGCGGGCCATTCACGACCGATGTCGGTCCCGTTGGTTTTGGTCTCATTCGCCTCTGGGTCGGTCAGTCGCTGTACTCGTCGGCAGTCGTGACGCTCATCGTTCGCGCACGCTTGGCGGGCCTTGACGAATCGTTGGAAGAAGCCGCGGCCGATCTCGGCGCCCCGCCCCGTCGCGCGTTCCGACAAATCACCTTGCCGCTGATCTCGTCGGCGCTAGTCGCCGGCGCGCTGCTGTCATTCACGTTGTGTCTTGACAACACGATCATCTCCGCGCTGATCAGTGGCGCCGACTCCACGTTCCCCGTCGCGCTACTTGGGGCGACCCGCAGCACGATCAAACCGTTCTGGGGTGTCGGAGCGGTCGTGCTTTTCATGGTCACTCTTGCGTCACTTTGGTTCGTGTTCCAGGTGCTGAAGCGCTCCGGTGATTCCTCGTCGCAGATCGCGGCCACCCTCGCCGGTGGTTGACCCAGCCAGCGACAAAGTGATGCGCGCCTTCGTTGTCGACGGCCGCTTGACCTCCATTCCCACCCTGTATTCCAAACGGTTGGTGATTCTTGATTGGCTGGCGCAACTGTTCGAGCCGGGACGCCGCTACAGCGAGCAGATGGTCAACCTGATGTTGGGCAAACATCATCCGGATACGGCGGCGTTGCGTCGTTACATGGTCGATGCCGGCTTTCTTGATCGCGAGGCCGGGCAGTATTGGAGAAGCGGCGGCACTGTTACCCCGTCGGAATAGAGTTCAACGAATGGAGCCGATGCAGCCTCCCGAACCGATGAAGCCGCCTGAGCCCGCGTTGCCGACGTTGCCGCCACGCTCGACACCCGTGCAGCCTGGGATTGCCGGTTGGGGCGCGGGGCCGGTGCCTCCGCCCGGCGCACCGGGATGGGGTAGTGGACCGCAACCGCCATTCGGTGGGCCGCTACCGCCAACTCAGCGCCTTCATGGGTTGGCGACCGCGGCATTGGTGTGCGGCCTCATCGGTCTCGTCATGTTTTGGTTCTTCGGCATCGTGCCGCTGCTCGCCCTCATCTTCGGACTGGTCAGTACACGAACGATCAACAGCAGTGGTGGCACGTTGCGCGGGCTTGGTCAGGCGCGGGCGGGCTGGATCCTTGGATTGATCGGCGTCGTCGGTGCAGGCGTTTTCATATGGGCCGTGGCAACCGACCGGATCGGCGACGACTCGTCCACGTACCAAGACGCGAAAGTGGGGGACTGTGTCGGAACGCTCCCGGATGAGGAAGTCGTGTATGAACTCGACTTTGTTTCATGCGACGTCGCGCACTCGGGCGAGGTCTACCTCATCGGCGATCTGAACCCGAACCGCTCGCGGGACTATCCGGGAGAGACAACGATTTTCTCCGAAGTCGAGACCGCGTGCTTCGGGGCCTTCGAGTCGTACGTCGGTCTTCCGTACGAGCAGTCGGTATTCGAGGTGTACTACCTGTACCCGCGTGCATTGAGCTGGAAGATCGAAGGTGGCGGGGGCTACTACTGCTTCTTGGTCGAAGTAGGTGCCACCAACACCGGCTCGGCATTTCATAGCGGTCGGTAGCGGCGGCCGCTGCTAACCTCGACATGCGATTGAGGGCGATTAGCTCAGTCGGCTAGAGCGCCACGTTCACACCGTGGAGGTCGTGGGTTCGAGCCCCGCATCGCCCACTAGCTCGAATCCTGCGTTCGCTCGGGGCGTCTGTCGAGTGCGTCCATCGTCATCTTGCCGGTGACGAGTGCCGCGGCGACATCGGTGAGCTTCCTGTTGTTGTTCCGTGCATACGCGCGTAGGAATGAAAACGCTTTGTCCATGTCGACGGTGAGGCGTTCAGAGATCATTCCCTTCGCCTGCTCGATGAGAATCCGACTGGTCAACGCGTGCTGCAGTTGTCCTTCCCGTCTGGCGGCGTCGCGGGTGGCCTGATCCTGGACGATCGCGATGCTCGCAACATCGGCGAGCGCTTGCGCCAAAGCGATGTCGAGATCGGCAAGGGGAGCCGAGTCCTTCATGAACAGATTGAGGCAGCCGAGGATTGTCGACCGAAAACGCATTGGGACTGCGCACACCGAGAGGAAGCCAGCGCGTGAACACTCGGCCGCGAACTGCGGCCACTGCGACGGCCCGTCGAGACCCGGTGCGGCGACCACCGTGCCGGATCTGAAACAGTCCAGACAGGGACCCTGCTCGTTCTGAATCTGGAACAACTCGAGGAGTTGGATCTGCTCGGTCGACGCTGCGATCACGCGCAAGTTGCTGTGATTGTCGGCGAGGAGGATTCCGGCCGCTGATGCTCCTAGGAGTTCGACGCAGCGAGCGGCCAGGACTGTGAGGACGTCGATCACGTCGAAGTCATCGACGAGCGTGTCGACGATTTCGACGAAGGCGATCGCCGCCAGCGCGCTGCGATCACCGTCTTGGACTTGTCCTTCAGTTGGCGTGTCTCGTTCAACGGGCATGGCTGGTGGAACTTTCATCGGGGGCCTCCCGGTCGTCGGTCAGTCGTAATCGTCGAGCGACAATTTCCGCAGCCACGGTGGCCAAGGTTTTGTCGTG
>JANWKM010000108.1 GCA_025451395.1 Ilumatobacteraceae bacterium | reverse complement strand
TTCGAGGACCTCACGGCGTTGTTCCCCGACAGCCGCCTTCGCATGGAAGACCCCGCCGACCCCACCAACATGACCGCGCGAATCATCGAACTCGTCAGCACGATCGGCAAGGGCCAGCGCGGCCTGATCGTGTCGCCGCCCAAGGCCGGCAAGACGACCGTCATGAAGACGATCGCCAAGTCGATCGAGCTGAACAACCCCGAGGTGCGACTGATCGTGCTGCTCGTCGACGAGCGGCCCGAAGAGGTCACCGACATGCGGCGCACGATCAAGGGCGAGGTGATCGCCTCGACGTTCGACAAGCCGAGCGACCAGCACACGCAGATCGCCGAGATGGCGATCGAGCGGGCGAAGCGGATGGTCGAGTACGGCGAGGATGTTGTCGTGATGCTCGACGGCATCACGCGCCTCAGCCGGGCCTACAACCTGGCCGCCCCCGCCAGTGGCCGCATCCTGTCCGGCGGTATCGACGCCGGCGCGCTGTACCCGCCGAAGCGCTTCTTCGGCGCCGCCCGCAACGTCGAGGAGGCCGGGTCGCTGACGATCTTGGCCACCGCCCTGGTCGAGACCAACAGCCGCATGGACGAGGCCGTGTTCGAGGAGTTCAAGGGCACCGGCAACATGGAGTTGCGCCTCGATCGTCGACTGGCCGAGCGCCGCATCTACCCCGCGATCGATGTCGACGCCAGCAGCACTCGTCACGAGGAGCTGTTGTTCGATCGCAAGCAGTTGCAGATGGTGTGGAAGTTGCGTCGAGTGCTCAGTGGACTCGCCGCTGACGGCAACGCGGCCCCCGGCCTCGAGTTGTTGATGGACCGTCTGCGGACCTTCCGCACCAACGACGAGTTCCTCAACGAAATCGCCAAACAACCCTCGATGTAAGACCCCGGACGGGCGGGGCGAAACTGACGAGCGCCGAGTGCCATCGACCGATACAATGCCACTTCCACTTCTTGCGGAGAAATGATCATGAAGACTGAGATCCACCCCACATATTCCGATGTCAACGTGCGCTGCTCATGCGGCAACACGTTCACCACCCGTTCAACGCGTGGTGGCGATCTGCACGTCGAACTCTGCAACGAGTGCCATCCGTTCTTCACCGGCAAGCAAAAGCTGGTCGATACCGGTGGCCGAGTCGAGCGCTTCAACAAGCGCTACGGCGAGCGCAAGAGCAAGTGACCAACCGCGAGCAACTGCTCGCAGTCAAGTTGGCGGCGCTCGTTCGCGAAAAGCGCGGTTCCGCGGTAGCACCGCAACCTGGCGAATTCGGTGGCGGCTCGGCGTTGATGCGGGACGGCGCCGCGTGGGTGCTGCTCGACGACCGACCCGAGCGGGGGCTTGGTCCCGCGCTGGCGTGGGCGCTGCGTCAAGGTGCGGCCGAGGTCAACATCCTCACCGAACACGCCGCCGGCATGTTGGCACGGCGCGCCGCCGGGTGGACACCGCCCGTCCATGTCTGGCAGATCAACGACCGCGTGTTACTGCCTGCGGAACCCGAGTCGCTTCCGCCGCCAACGCCGCTCGCTTTCGCGCACGCCGAATTTGAACCGCTGATACGCGAGGCCGGCGCGGATCCGATCGTCGAGCACGGCGTGCTCGCCGGCGAGGTCGATGGTCTCGAAGTGTGCCGTGTCGTCACCGACGAATTCACCGACGCCGTGCGCTTGGAAGTAGGTGTCGGCGCTCACGATCGCGAGGCGTTCCAGTTGTTGCACGGCGACCGACCAACAGGTGAAGCGTTGGCCGATGTCGTGCGCTCGGTGCGCGAGCATCGACGAGCGGGCGCCGACCGCCATCCGCTCAACCTGCTGGCACAAGAGCGCGCATTGCGCGCTCGCTTGATCGCCAAGCCGAGCCTCATCGGCGCCAGCGATGTACGGCCGGTTGCGCCGCCGGTAGCGCGAGTGAATGTCAAGGACGCGGTGCCCTGTGTCGCGCAAGCCACTATCGCCAGCCACCGTGTGACGGTCGTGTGCTCCACCGGGGTCGACCTCGACGTCGTCCCCTTCGCCGTCGATGCAATGGCCGCAAGCGGCAGCAACGAATGCCTGATTGTTGTACCGGCACGCGATGCCCTCGATATTCAGCACCGGCTCGCGGCCGCCGCTCCCGGTTCGATCGCGATCACGCCGCTCGGAACGCCGTAACCTCTTTCAACGGTGTTCGATCGATTGCGGTCCCTGGAAGATGAGTTCGTGGGGTTAGAGGCGCGTCTATCCGACCCCGACCTCGCCAACGATCAGGCCAAGATGCGCGATGTCTCCCGTCGCTATAAGGACCTGACCCCTGTCGTTGATTGCATTCGCCGTTATCACGCGCGCAGCGCCGATGCGCAAGCTGCTCGCGAATTGCTGACTGTTGCGTCCGAACAGGAGCGGCCGGCGCTGCGTGAAGAGTTAGCCGCCAGCGAGGCCAAGATTGCCGAGCTTGAAGAAGAGCTCCGCGTGTTGCTGCTGCCGAAAGACCGCAACGATGGACGCTCGGTCATCATGGAGATTCGCGGAGCCGAGGGTGGTGACGAGGCGAACCTGTTCGCAGGCGACCTGTTCGACATGTATCGGGCATATGCAGCGGCTAATCGTTGGAACGTCGACGTGTTGTCGCGCGACCTCAGCGATCTTGGCGGTGTCAACCTGGTGACGATGCTGATCAAAGGCGACACCGCCTGGAGCAAGCTCAAATTTGAGGGAGGAACGCACCGGGTACAGCGCGTGCCGGTGACCGAGAGCTCGGGGCGCATCCACACCTCGTCGGCGACCGTGCTGGTGCTGCCAGAAGCTGAGGACGTGGAAGTGCAGATCGACGACAAGGATCTCGTGGTCGATGTGTACCGCAGTAGCGGCGCTGGTGGACAAAGCGTCAACACGACCGACTCGGCTGTGCGCATCACGCACAAGCCCACCGGGGTAGTGGTCACGATGCAGGACGAGCGCAGCCAAATCCAGAACCGCGCGCGAGCGATGGTGGTGCTACGCGCTCGACTGTTGAAGCTCGCCGAAGAAGAGCAGGCAGCAGCGCAGTCGGAGGAACGGCGATCGCAGGTCGGCAGTGGCGGGCGCGGCGAGAAGATCCGCACCTACAACTTCAAGGAAAACCGACTGACGGACCATCGCATCGGATTCACGATCTACCGCTTGCAGGACGTGTTGGCCGGCGACCTTGATGAAGTGGTCGACGCGCTCGCGGCCGACGAACGCACACGTCAGTTGGCCGGCAGCGAGTGATTTGGCGCGAATTGTGGGACCAGACGGCCGCGCGCGCTGGACGCACAGAGGCGCGATGGCTGTGCGAGGAAGCGAGCGGATGTTTCGGCGAAGAATTCGTCGACGTTCTGGACACGGTTGCCACTGGGGTATCGCTCGCACACCTCGACGCGATGCTGGCTCGGTTGCAAACGGGTGAGCCGTTGCAGTACGTGCTCGGTCATTGGTCGTTCCGGCGACTCGATTTGCTGGTCGACCGACGCGTGCTGATTCCACGCCCCGAGACCGAACTCGTTGCCGAGAAAGCGATCGCAATCGTGCGACAACTTGCCAGCGAACGCATCGAGCGTCCGTTGATTGTCGCCGATCTCGGAACCGGCAGCGGAGCGCTCGGTCTGTCGCTGGCGGCCGAGTTGCCGAGCCGATTGGTCGAGGTGTGGCTCACCGACAGCTCAGCCGACGCGCTCGACGTTGCCCGCGCCAACACGGCCGGCTTGGGGATGGCCGGAGAGTGTGTGCGGTTCGGGTTGGGTGACTGGTTCCAAGCCTTGCCCGAACACTTGCGAGGGGAGTTGGCGCTCATCGTGTCGAATCCGCCGTACATCGCCGACAACGATCCGGCGGTCGAGTCGGTGGTGAGCGAGTGGGAACCGCACTCGGCGTTGTTTGCGGGCGGCGACGGTATGAACGCCATCCGCGCAGTTGTGGCTGGTGCGGCGGAATGGTTGGCGCCCGGAGGCTGGCTGGTGCTCGAGATCGGGGCCGCGCAGGGTGCCGCCGTGCGTGAGTTAATGACTGCAGCGGACCTGCAGGGTGTCGATATTCACCGCGATCTCAGCGACCGCGATCGAGTCGCCGTTGGACGGAGATCTGCGTAAAAAGTGTCAGACAGCCGGCCGCGGGTGCTCTGGACCGACAACATACGCATCAATCCAAGGGAGCCTTGCCATGTCCACACTTCGTTCTTCGACGCTCGCGGCCGGTCTTGCGGCGTTCGGTTTGCTTGCCGCGTGTAGCGATTCCAAAACCTTCGGCGGCGCCGATTCCTCCTCGACGACCGCAGCAGCGACGACGGTGCCGACAACAGTCGCACCGACAACGTCGGTTGCCGAGACAGTGCCGACAACTGTTCCCATTCCGCCTACGTGTGCCGACAGCACCGCGCCATCTGGCTCGGCCCTGTCGCTGATCGCCATCAACGGCGACTGGAACGGTGACGGTTCCATCGATCTTGGTTATTCGTGGGGCGAGCCCACCGGTGGTGGTGTCACGTGGTTCGTACGAGCAGAAGTCAGTGGTGGTGCGTCATCGACCATCGCGCTCGGCGATCTTGGAGCCTCATACGCGCAGGCGCTCGATGGCGTCGATGTCGACTTCTCCCTCGGCGCCGCGCCGGGCGTAAATCGCGACGAGCTGCTGGCGGTAGTCGGTGGTGGCGCTTCCGGTTTGAACCTTGGCATCTTCGGCTTCGAATCCGACGGCTGCATGTTCCAATTCGACGACGGCGCGGGTGCACCGTTCAGCGTGTCGGTTGCCGGCACAATTTCGCAGATGTCGGGGTTGATCTGCGACGGCGCTGCCGGATCACAATTCCTCGTCGAATTGACGGCCTCGACCACCGACGGCATCACCTGGGACACGGTCGACTTCCGGATCCTTCGAAGCGGCCACTCGTTGACCCTGAGCGACGCTCTACTCGGCGCTCTTCCCGCTGCTGACGCGGGCCTCGCGGCATATGGCCACGCTCAGTGTGGCGGCACCGTCTGGATCTAGTCGAAGCGGGCCGCGATCTGGCCGAGGAGCGATTCCTCAGCAGGATCCAGATCGTGATCCGCGCCGGCGACGTCGCGAGCGGCGCTGAACAGAGCGCTACGCAGCACCTTGCTACTGACTCGCTCGTCGATGTCGTCGAGCAGTTCGTCGATCGCGTCCTCGCTGATTGCAGTTCGTACGCGTGACGCAGCTATGCCGAGGTACTGATCGAACGAAAATGTGGCCGACTCCCAACCGGAGTCGGCGCTGATGTTGCGGATCGCCTCGACCTCGTTCTCGCTGATGTGATTGTCGGCCAACATCACCAACAGCAACAGCTCG
>JANWKM010000107.1 GCA_025451395.1 Ilumatobacteraceae bacterium | reverse complement strand
GCCCGCGTTCCCTTCTTGGGCCGAGACGTCGGTGATGGCGAGGTTCGGCAACACGACGCTGGTGTTGGGTGTGATCGAGAAGTCGTCCACCGCCAGCCCGTCGTCTGCGCCTGGGGTGATGTCGGAGTCGAGCCAGCGGATCCAGAAGGACGATCCATTGGCGACGGTGAGACCCGTGATGGAGAAGCTCACGATGTTCCGGTTGCCCGCCGAGTTGCCGTTCAGGGCGCCGACAGTGGCATTGATGTTGGGGCTATTGAAGTCAAGGCTGTTGTAGTCGACCCAGGTGCCCGTGGTCAGGCTGGTCGCGGTGGTGCTGAGCTGGAAGTCGAGACGGTCGGCGGCGTTGCGGTTGGTCGCGCCGGCACGCCACATCTCGCCGACGTACAAGATGTCAAGCGAGGTGACTGTGCTACCCGTGTTGTTCGTGAACTGGGCGCCGATGGAGGGGGTCAGCGTGCCGCTGAACAGCGTGCCGAAGGCGCGCTCCGCGCTGGCGGCTGGGCCGAAGCTGTAGACATCGCCGCCGGCGCCAGAGCCGGTCCCCGACTGATACTGACCGTTGTTGTTGGCGCTGCTGCCTACTTCGTTCAGATACCACCCGTTGATCGTGAGGTTGCTGGCGGTACCGGTGCTGGCGAGCGTGTTGAAGTCCTGGGTGTAGGCGGATCCCAAAGTGGCCAAGCTCACCGAGCCGGAACCACCTCCGAGCGCCTGAACGTCTGGGGCGGTGACCCCGACGATCATCGACGTCGACATGGCGGTGGCGAACACAAGCGTCGAAACCTTGCTGCTCATTTTCTCTCCCTCTTGTTGTTCTCTCCTCAGACAGTGAGTGCGCTGGGCAGCCCAAGCGGCGCCCCGATCAGCACCCTAGGACGTGGGGCAAGGGGGCAAGAACAATGTCACCCGGCGCGATACATTGCGCGGGATGTGCGGGCGCTTTGTCTCAAGCAACTCCGCCGACGCGATCGCGAAGTTCTTCGGCGCGTCGTTTGAGAACAACAGTGACAACAGCGAGGCGTTGCCCGCCAACTACAACGTCGCTCCCACCCAGGATGTGATAGCCGTCGTGGCCAACGCCGAGGGTGAACGCATTGCGCAGACATTTCACTGGGGGCTGGTGCCCAGTTGGGCCAAGGACACCAAGATCGGCACCAAGATGATCAACGCTCGTGCCGAGACGATCGCGCAGAAGCCAGCGTTCAAGGGGCTATTCAAGAAGCACCGGCTCCTCATTCCTATGGACGGCTTCTACGAATGGCAGCAGGGCGTCGAGGGTGGTCCGCTGACGAAGGCGGGCAAGCCGATGAAGATCCCGATGTTCATTCATCGCGTCGACGGCGAACCGCTCGCGGTGGCCGGTCTATGGGCGACATGGCGTGATCGATCGACCGGGCCCGACGCACCGTGGCTGCACAGTTGCACGGTGATCACGACGGCGGCCAACGCGACGATGACCCCCGTTCATGACCGCATGCCCGTGATCCTGCCGGCGAGCCGTTGGGACGAGTGGCTTGACCCGACAAACGGCGACACCGAGGCGCTGCACCGGTTGCTGATTCCGGCAGCGAACGACATCCTCACCATGCACGCCGTCAGCACCGACGTCAATAACGTGCGCAACACCGGGCCGCAGCTGATCGAAGCGGTCTAGTTAAGGGGAGCGCTCCGAAGTAGTACCGTTTTTGCTCGAACAAGACTGTTCGAAAAATCATCCAGGGGGGCAGCGTGAGCCAGACAGATCTGAGCAACCCGTCCAACTCGAAGCTCCGTACCGGCTCGGCGATCATGGCCATCGGCGGTATCGGCTTCATCGGTTACGGCATCCTCTTCTTCATCCGTAACTTCAGTGATTCATTCCTCGAACTCGGCATAGGACACAACGAGGTCGACGTCGGCAAGGACGAGATCAAAGCGTTCAGCCCGTCGCTGTACGAGTACATCGGCCATCTTCAGATCGCGCTGTCGGGCTTCATCGCCGCTGCCGGGCTCGCTACCGCGGCGCTGGCTTGGTTCGGCGTCCGGCGCGGCAACATGTGGGCATGGGTCACTGCGGTCGCGGTGCCCGTACTCGCCCTCGCCGTGGCGCTGCCTGCTCATTACCCGAACAACTTCGACACTTTCGGCCATCTCGGACTCATCTACGCCGACACCGTTCTGTTCGTAGTCGGTGCGGTGCTCGCTCTGCTCGGCCTCCGATCGAGCTCGGCGACCGACTGACGCACTCCCTACAGCGCTTCGCGAATCGCCGCGGCGACGCGTTCCATCTCCGCGCGGTCGGGATCGGACGCCGCTGTCGAGAAGTCGAATTGACCGATGTGGGTTGTTGGCACCACGTGGATGTGAGCATGGGGAACCTCATAGCCAGCGATGATCAGGCCAACTCGCTCGCATTGCAACGCCGCCTGCTGCGCCTTGCCGATGCGCTGCGCGACGGCGAATAGGTGGGCCGACAGGTCGGCGGGCACGTCGATCCAATGGTCGATCTCCGCGATCGGCACGACGAGCACGTGCCCCGGTGCGAGGGGATTTACCGACAGAAAAGCCACGCATTGGTTGTCGCGATGAACGAATATGCCAGGAATCTCGCCGTTGATGATGCGTGTGAAGATGGTTGTCATGGTTGCCCTGAGCCCGGCATCGTACTTGTACGCTCGCACGCGATGGACCCGACGGACGCAGCCCAAGCACCCAAGACCACTCAGCAGAACACAGAGCAGCTCTCGTCACATAAGTACCTGACCGCTCCCAACGCGTTCACCTTGGTCCGGCTGTGCTGCATTCCGCTTTTCGTGTGGATGCTGTTCGGTCGCGAAAATCTCGCCGGTGCCGGGTTTCTGCTCGGCGGATTGGGTGCGACCGATTGGGTCGACGGCTGGCTCGCGAGGCACTTCAACCAGACCAGCGAGTTCGGCAAGATGTTCGATCCGACGGCCGACCGACTGATGCTCATCGTCGCCATCACGTGCATCCTCATCAAGGGGATCGACCCACGGTGGTTCTTTTGGCTGGTGATTGCTCGCGAGGTCATCGTCGGCGGCACGATCGCGATAGCGACTTTGGCGTTCAAGATGAAGCGCTTCGATGTCACCTGGTGGGGCAAGACCGCAACGTTCCTGCTGATGTTCGCGATTCCGGGCTTCATGATCGCTGCGTCCGACTTCACGGCCCATAAGGCATTCCTCGTCGCCTCTTGGATTCTGGCGATTCCCGGTCTCGTGCTCAGCTACTACACCGGCCTTGCGTACATCCCGATGATTCGCGCCAACGTTAAAGCTGGTCGCGGGGCAGGCCGTGGGAGCCCGGCTAGCTCAGTAAACACTCCCGGCTAGCCTGACCCGCATGCAGGTACCCGAGCAGCTCCGTTACACCAGCGATCACGAATGGGTGCTGGTCACCGGCAGCCGGGTGAGGGTCGGGATTACCGACTACGCGCAGGATGCGCTGGGCGACATCGTGTACGTGCAGGTACCGGCGCCGGGCACGACGGTGTCCGCGGGTGATGCTTTTGGTGAGGTCGAGAGTACGAAGTCGGTCAGCGATATCTATGCGCCAGTGTCGGGCTCGGTCGTCATGGTCAACGACGCACTCGCCAGCACTCCGGAATCGGTGAACTCCGACCCGTACGGCGACGGATGGTTGTGCGAGATCGAATGCAGCGATTTGAGTCAGCTCGACGCCTTGCTGGACGCGTCGGCGTATCAAGCTCTCATCGAGGGATAGTCTTCGGCGATGGCGTACGTGTTCTGCAACCAGTGCGGGCACCGAAATCCGCCCGAGTCGGGCTTCTGTTCTTCGTGCGGTGGTGTGCTTGATCGCATCGACGACGTCACGATCACCTTCGCCAAGGTTGATCCGTTACAGGAGGCACCGGGTGGCGACGATGATGTCGTCTTGAACCTCGGTGAGCTTTCGACAACGTCGGCTTCACTGGTGGTTCGCAACGGTCCGCAGGCCGGAGTTGCGCTCGCGATCGATTCTGACCTCACTCGCCTCGGACGCGCGGCGGACTGCGAAATCAGCCTCGACGACATCACCGTGTCGCGGCGGCATGCCGAAATTCTGCGCGACGGCGATGAGTACCGCGTGCGCGACTCGGGGTCGTTGAACGGGACGTACGTCAACAGCGAACGCATCGACGAGGCGGCGCTGCATCAGGGTGACGAGCTACAGGTCGGCAAGTTCCGAATGGTTTTCTTCCATAAAGGCGACGGTTGAGCGAGTGGGAGACCGTCCGTATCTGTCGATCGGCGAGGTCTTGGGGATGCTGCTCGAGGAATTTCCTGATGTCAGCATCTCCAAGATCCGCTTCCTCGAAAGCCAGGGCCTGATCGATCCCGAACGGACGCCGTCTGGGTACCGCAAGTTCTACGACCCAGATGTCGATCGACTGCGCGTGATCCTGCGCGAGCAGCGCCAGAACTTCCTGCCGCTGCGCGTCATCCGCGACCGACTGGAGAGCGGCCAGATCGACAACAGCGGTCCGATGACACCGCCGCGTGGCTTGCGCAACGTCACTGTGCTGGAGAGCAATGACGAATCCGGTGAGATATCCGGCGAAATATCCCGCGACATATCCGGCGATGTCGTAATCCCCGCGGGCACTGTCGTACCCACTGCGCATCATCCCGCCGCGCAAGCGCAAGCACGTAGCAGCGCGCTTGCTCCGTTACAACCTTTGCAACCGTCACAACCTCTTCAACCTCTTCAACCTCTACAACCTCTTCAGCCTCTTCAGCCTTCACAAAACGGCCGAGTCGGGACGCCAGACCTCGGAGCAACAGCGCATCACGACTCGTTCACGGCGGTCGAGTTGTGCGCACGCGCGGGTATCAAGAACGCACAACTCGCGGATCTTGTCTCGTTTGGATTGATTAATCGTGTTGGCGGCAATAGCGGCACTGGTCCCGACGCGCTGTTCTCGAGTGACGATGTCGCGATCGCCACCGCGGCCGCAGGGCTCATTGCTCGCGGTGTCGATGCGCGCAACCTTCGGCATTGGCGGCGCTCGGCCGAGCGCGAAGCGGCGCTGTTCGAGCAGCTCGTTCTCCCGTCGATCCGTCAACGCAATCCGCAGAGTCGTCAGCAGGCAGCAACCGCGTTCCGCGAATTGTCGTCGCTCGGTGGTGGGTTGCGCGCGGCAATCTTGGCGGCTGCGCTGCAGCATCACCTCGAAACCTGATCGCTTGCCAGCCAGATACGATCACCTACGTGATCCGCTTGGAACTGCTGGGAGTGCGCGTGGAGCTGCCCGCAAATACCCCGGTTGTCATGCTGCGGGAAGATCGCGCCGAGGCCGCGCGGGTACTTCCGATTCTGATCGGCGGGCCAGAAGCCTCCGCGATCCACAGCGCGATGGAGGGAATCTCGCCGCCACGGCCGCTGACGCACGATTTGCTGGCGACGGTGTTGCAAACGCTGGGTGCAACGCTGGAGCGAGTCGTCATCACCGAGGT
>JANWKM010000106.1 GCA_025451395.1 Ilumatobacteraceae bacterium | reverse complement strand
TTCGCCAGCGAAGATGTCGGCCTTGCCGATCCAACGGCGCTGCAAGTAGCCGTCGCCGCCGCGCACGCGTTGGAGCATGTGGGCTTGCCGGAGGCACAGCTCAACCTCAGCCAGGCGGCGATCCACCTGGCGACCGCGCCGAAGAGCAACCGCGCCGCGCTCGCCATCTGGAATGCGCGCACCGACGTACAGGAAGGCGCCGTTGGCGAGGTGCCTGCGCATTTGCGCGACGCCCACTATCAGGGGGCGAAGAGCCTCGGTCACGGCGTCGGTTACGACTACCCTCACGATCATCCCGACGGTTGGATCGACCAGCAATATCTTCCGATCGAGCAGGCCGACAAGCGTTACTACGAGCCGACGCAACACGGTGCCGAGGCCGCCGTAGCCGAGCGAATGGAGAAGCGTCAACCATGATGAAGCGACTGACGTGGTTCATGAGCGGGGCAGCTGCAGGAGTGGTCGGTGCCACCGTGGCGAAGAAGCGGGTGAAGGCAGCCGCTGCTGAGTTGTCGCCGGCGAACCTGGCGCACAAAGCCGTCGATCGTGTCCGTGAGGTCGCGCAGGAAGGCAAGCAGGCGATCAAGGCCAAGCAGATCGAAATACGTGCACGGCTAACCGGTAAGCCCGGTCACGCCGCGACCCTCGCCGACGAACTCCAAGATGGCGACGCGGTTTTCGTCGACGGTCAGCCCGTGGAGGCTGGACAGGTGATTGTGCTCCGTCAACGACGCAAAGCATGAACGACAAGGCATGATCGCCGCACTCGTCGACGAGTTGCGAGTAACGCTCGCCGAGCGAATTCGAACCGGTAGTACCGAGCTCGGGCTCTACGCACGCGACGCGTCGAACATCGGTGGGTCGGCCGGCGCCGTCTGCTTCCCGATTTCCACGGAGGAAGTGCAGATGTGTCTGCGCGCCGCGCACAGGCATAAGGTGCCGTTCGTCGCGCGTGGAGCGGGCACTGGATTGGCGGGTGGCGCAACTCCACTCGACGATGCGCTGGTGGTCGTAATGACGACGATGAATCGAGTGCTTTCTGTCGACCCAATCAACCGGCTGGCGTGGGTCGAGCCGGGCGTGTTGAACCTGGATCTCAGTCGTCAGGTGGCTCACCACGGATTGCACTTCGCGCCGGATCCGAGCAGCCAACAGAGCTGCAGCATCGGCGGCAACGTCGCGAATAATTCCGGCGGCCCGCATTGTCTCAGCGACGGTGTCACGGCATCGCACATCCTCGGCATGGAGGTCGTGCTGAGCGACGGCTCGCTCGTACAACTCGGCGGCACCGAGGCAGAGCCGTTCGGACTCGACCTGCGCGGCGCGTTCGTCGGCAGCGAGGGAATGTTCGGTATCGCAACCAAGATCTGTGTCCGCCTCACACAGAACGCGCCGGCGGTGCGCACGATGCTGATGGACTTCGCCAGCGTCGAAGACGGCGCGCAGACGGTGAGCGCGATCATTGCCGCCGGTATGGTGCCCGCCGCGCTGGAGATGATGGATCAGCTGTGCGTGCAAGCCGTCGAGGCGTACATTCACGCTGATCTGCCGGTGGATGCGGCTGCCGTGCTCCTTGTCGAAGTGGCCGGGCTTCCTCACGGCGTAGAAGCGGACGTGGCACGCATCATCGCGATCGGCAACGCGCACGGCGCACGTAGTGTGCGCATCGCTCAGGACGAGGCCGAGCGAGCCCTGTTGTGGAAGGGACGCAAGTCGGCGTTCGGAGCGATCGCCCGCATCAAGCCCAACTATTACCTGCACGACACGGTGGTGCCGCGTCGCATGCTGCCGCAGGTTCTGCGCCAGGTCTACGAAATCACCGAACGCCATCAACTGCAGGTACTCAACGTCTTCCATGCGGGCGACGGCAACTTGCATCCGTTGCTGGTTTTCGACAAGCGCGAACCGGGTGTGATGGAACGTGTGCTGGCCGCGGGCGAAGAGATCGTGCGCGCTTCGGTCGATGCCGGGGGAGTGTTGAGTGGGGAGCACGGCATCGGATTAGAGAAGCGCGACTTCATGCCGATGATGTTCGGGCCTGCCGATCTCGCGGCGCAGGGGGCGATGCGCAGAGCGTTTGATCCCGCCGGACTCGCTAATCCGTTCAAGGTGTTGCCATCGCCGGCGGCGTGTGGCGACGTGCAGCATGTTCCCGAAGGCGCGTGGGTGTGACCGATCTCGCGCCGTTTGCGGACGCGGTCGGCAGTGACGGCGCGGTGACGATCACCGGTCTCGGGACCAGGGGCGGGCCAATTGCAGGCGTGCGCTGTGTGAGTGCGCCTTCTGGCATCGACTCGGTGCAACCCGATGAGATGATCGTGTGTTGTGGTGCGGGGACGCCAGTCAACGAAGTCAAAGCCGCGCTGGCCACTCATGGGCAGCGCGTCGCGATTCCGTCAACGGGAACGATCGGCGGCGCCCTGGCGGTCGGGCACAGCGACTTCCGGCGACTCGGCGATGGACCGATTCGCGATGTGCTGCTGCAAGCGCGGTACGTGTCGGCGGCTGGTGAAGTGGTGAAGGCCGGAGGACCGACAGTGAAGAACGTCAGCGGTTTCGATCTGTGCCGCCTCCTTGTCGGGTCGCGCGGCACGCTCGGCTTCCTAGGCGATGTGATCTTGCGCACACGCCCAATTGCACCGCATTCGCAATGGTTCAGCGCGCCGACAACGGAGCCGTACGCGTGCTTCGCCCGTCTTTATCGGCCGATCAGTGTGCTGTGGGACGGTGCGACGGTGTGGGTGTTGCTCGAAGGCCATAAGACCGACGTCGCCGACCAAGCAGCCACCGCTGGCGTGCAGCCTTGTGCCGGCCCGCCCGCGTTACCGACCGGCAGTCGACGTGTGATTCCGCCTGCCGACGTGGCCCGCCTAACGGGCTCGTTCGTCGCCGAGGTAGGAGTCGGAGTCGTGCATCACGCAGACGCGTGGACGCCGCCGACACCCGACGCACGTGCGGTCGAACTGGAGAGGGCTTTGAAGAATGAGTTCGATTCGACTGGAAGGTTGAATCCTGCCGTTTAGGTTGCGTCCTTAGTTGGGCTGACACGTGGGGCAGAAGTAACACGACCGTCCACCGAGCTTGACGGTCTGCACCGCGGTTCCGCAGCGCAAACAGATCTCGCGGTGATACACGTAGGTAGTGTCGCCGCGGCGGAACTTTCCGGGTGGGATCGGCACCTTGCGTCGATCGACGGTGACGATGCGGTCATCCTTCACCCCCTGGCGTAACATTGCAGTAATCGTGTCCCACACCGCGCGCAGCTCGTCGGGTGTACAGCTGTTGGTGATGCGTTGCGGGTGAATGCCGTTGACGAACAGCGCCTCCGCACGAAACACGTTGCCAACGCCGGCGATCACCTTCTGATCGAGCAACACCGCACCGATGGGCATCTTGCTGCGCGCCATACGTTCGAGTGCCAGATTCGGTTTCGCATCGCGACGTAGTGGATCGGGTCCGAGTCGCGCAAGAATCGCGTCGCGATCGTCGGCGCTTCCGATGCTGCAGTCCGTCGGACCCGCGAGGTCGATCGTGCCCGCATCGGTGGCGAGACGCATGCGGATCTGGCCCTCAACAGGTATCGGGCCGGGCCCGTGCGAGACACGAAACTTGCCGAACAGCCCGAGATGCACGTGGCCGACGAGGCCGTTCTCCCACCAGTAGAACAGGTGCTTGCCGTAGGGCTCGATGCGTTGCAGCACGACACCGTTGACAAGCTCGGCATCGGTAGCGAAGCGTCCCTGCGGCGACGAAACCGCGACGGGTTGCCCCGCAAGCAACAGCGAATGATCTTTCGCGATCCGATGGATTGTGTGGCCTTCAGGCATGGACGTCGATCCACACGTCGCCGCTGCCCACGGTTCGCTCGAGGTGGATGTGCCAGCAACCTGGTTCATCGAACAAGAACCCTGTGCCCCATTCGTTGCCCGGTCGCGTGTAGTTGCTGCCGCTGTGCGCCTCGGGGCCAAAGGTCAACTCACCGGGTTTGCCGTCGGGCGACTCATAGGTAACGGTCAAGTCACCTTCTCCGGTCATGCGCCAGACAATCTTCAACTCGCCGGTGGGGATGGGCGGCGGCTGAGTCGGAAACAGCAACCCATAGATCGTCGCCTCGACCGCAACACCCTGCACCTCAGGGAGTCCTTGGTCGGAGTCCGCAACAATCGGCGTTGCGGCATCGCACGCCGGCGGTTCCGTCGCTGCCGAAGAATCCGATGAACTCGAGCAACTTGTCGCAATGATCGCGATGAGGCACAGTGCGCTACGTACGCGCGTCATCGAGAAAGTTCGGCGAGCAACCCGTCGTTCATTTTGTTGTACTGGCCGATGCTGCGATTGCTGTCGAGCTGCATCTCGGAACCGTCGCCGAGGTGGAACGTCACGCGTGTCGCCATCGTGTTGGGCTCGACGCTCAGCCTGAGACCTGCTCGAGGTATCTCGAGTACGAGCTCTTTCAACTTGATGGAAGTCATCTTCGGCTTATAACCGAAGAACAAAACGCGAGTTGGTGTAGCGGCGGCGACGACGTTCATCGGTAAGTTCCCCGACTTACCCTTGGCGGCTCGGTTCTTGATCATTGCCGCAGCGGGGCTGACCTTCGACAAGAACACGCTGTTCATGCTGCCGGGGCGGCTGAGCACGCCAACGACAAGCACCCGCTCGCCAGGCACGGCGGCTTGGACGACTTGGCGATACGCAGCTTCGTACTCCTCGACAGATTTCATGTCATGATCCTACGCACCGTGAAGTTCCTGCTGGACGACACCGAACTGGCCACGTGCGTGAGCTGTGGATTGTGCCTACCGCACTGCCCAACTTTTCGCGTGACCGGTGAGGAGGCGTTGTCGCCACGTGGCCGAATCGCCGCAATCCGCGCGGTACACGACGACGATGCGCCAATCACCGACGAGTTCATTTCGTTCATGGAAACGTGCGTGCAGTGCCGTGGGTGCGAGCCGGCGTGCCCATCCGGGGTTCCATATGGCCGCCTGCAGGAGGGTGTACGAGAAACGCTCGCGGAACAGCACCGCGTGACACCGCGCTGGCAACGGCTGGCGTTCGCAGTCCTCCCGCGCCATCGCCTGCTGCTCGCCGGGTCGACACTGCTCGCATTCGGGCAGCGGCTTCGACTCGTTCCGAAGCGGCTCGGCATCCCGCGACTTCCGTTGCGCCGGCCGGCGTCGGTCGAACCCACCGGGCGGGACGTGTGGTTGTTCACGGGTTGTGTCATGGACGCGTGGCAGCGCGGCACGCATCGCAGCACGGCCAAGGTGCTTGGCGCGATCGATGCTTCGTTCGCACTGCCCGGCACTGGAGGCGGTTGTTGCGGCGCGCTGCACACGCACGCCGGACTGCTCGACGTTTCGCGCAGACTCGCCGCTGACGTAATGGCGTCGATGCCGGGCAGCGCGCCAATACTCGTCAACTCGGCGGGATGCGGAGCTGCGCTGAAGGAATACGGACACTTGCTCGGCACCACCGAGGCTGCCGAGTTCAGCGAACGCGTGCTCGATGTCCACGAGTTCGTCGCGCAGCACACCGAGCGACTGCGACCGCGCCGACACATCGGCAAAGTGATCGTGCAAGACCCGTGCCATCTACGCCACGTGCAACGCAATCACGCAGCCGTGCGCGCCGTTCTCAGTATCGTTGCCGACGTCGTGGAACTGGATGACGACGGACTGTGTTGCGGCGCTGGCGGCGCGTACTCCGCAACGCAACCGGAGCTGGCCGGCATGATGCGCGACAGCAAGATCGCTGCGATCAGGCGTGCCGGCGGGGGAGTGGTCGCCAGCGCAAACCCCGGATGCTCGATCCACCTCGCCGCCGCGGGCGTTGATGTCCACCACCCAATGGACTTGCTTGCGGGGGCGTTGTGAGCGATTACAAAGACCTGGCCGATCGGCTGGACGCGATTGCCGAGGAACTCGATGAGCTGATGTTCGATCAGTTGCGTGAAGCCGCGGCCGACAAGCGCGGTCGCCCCGCCGACGACAAGCGACTCACGCAGGCGCGCCGCGCGATTGAAAAGGCGTCGAGGCTAATCCGCGGCGGCTGTGTAGAGAACGGCTAAATAGCGAACGACAAGGAGTTGCAGTAGTCGATCAGCTCACGCAGATCGCCGTAACCGTGTTTGACAAACGGGAATGAGATGCGAGCGAGGTCGAGCCGGTCATTCTCGCGTCGCTCGAGTTCGAAGGGCTGGCTGACGATGATCGGGCCCTTCTTGGAAAGGTGCCCGAATTGTGCGTTCATCGCGACCAGCTGCTCAGTAGTTGGCGCGTGCTGCAACCGAATGACTATCTGATCGCCAACGTAACGCAGCGAGTCGTAGTTGCGGTAGAAGCCGACAATCTCGTTAACGGCAACCTCGCTTGAGTCGGTGATGAGGTAGAGGTTTGTGTCGGCCGCCGAGACCAACCCGCGGTCGACCAACTGTTCGCGGATGAACTCATCGACCGTTTCCCAATACGGATCGCCCGGCGTATCGAGCAGCACGATCGGCGTCGGCAAGCCTTTGCCGGTTTGGGTAAGGGTGATCAATTCGAACGTCTCATCGAGCGTGCCGAAGCCGCCCGGTAGACACACGAAGCCCTTGCTCTCCTTGACCAGCATCAGCTTGCGGGTGAAGAAGTACTTCATGCTCACGAACTTCTCGTCGCCGGCGATCACCGAGTTGGCACCCTGCTCGAACGGCAGCCGAATCGAAACCCCGATCGAGTTCTCGCGACCTGCCCCTTCCATTCCAGCCTGCATAATCCCCGGCCCGGCACCGGTGATGACCATCCACCCCTGCGCGGCTAGCTGATGTGCGACGTCGCGAGCAACGGCGTAGAGCGGATCGTCCGGCTTCGTACGCGCCGACCCGAAGATGGTCACCTTCGGCACGCCCTGCGACGAGACGAACATCGCGAACGCGTCGCCCATCTCCTCCAGCGCCGCAGCCGCGATCTTGAGGTCGAGCGTCTGTGGCCGTTGACGAACGACCTCGACAGCAGCGCGTAGCAGTTGTTCTGAGTATCGGCGATCAGCGCCCGCAGGCAAGTCGACGAGCAGGGAAGCGATCAGCTCGTCGGCAGGATCGGCACTCGTCACGATTTCAGCGTCTCGGCCTTCGTAGACAGAGCTGCCAGAAGATCGTCGAAGCTCTTCGAGAAGCTTGCAACACCGTCGCGCTCCAACTTCGCCGCGACATCTTCCATGTCGACGCCGACTTCAGCAAGCTCACGCCACACCGACTCGGCATGCGCGACACCATCGTCGATGGTGCGAGCGAGTGTGCCGTGGTCGTTGAACGCATCGATTGTCGCGTCGGGGAGCGTGTTCACAGTGTCGGGGCCGATCAGGTTGTCGACATACAACGTGTCCTGGTACGCCGGGTTCTTCGTCGAGGTGCTGGCCCACAGTGGGCGCTGCACAACGGCACCACGATCGGCGAGCGCTTGCCAGCGCGGTCCGCTGAACGTTTTGCGAAACGCCTGGTATGCCAGCTTGCCCTGCGCAACGGCAGCCTTGCCGCGCAACGCGAGGGCTGCAGGGGTACCAATTGCGTCGAGGCGAGCATCGACTTCGGTGTCGACGCGACTGATGAAGAAACTCGCCACGCTGGCAACGTTGGCAAGATCGGGATCCGGCGATGCCGCGTAGATCTCGAGTCCGTCGTCATACGCATCCATCACCCGCTGGTAGCTCTCCAGGCTGTAGAGCAGTGTGATGTTGATGTTGCGCCCTTCGGAGATCATCTGACGGATGGAGCCGATGCCCTCCGCAGTGCCGGGGATCTTGACCATCAGATTGGGTCTCGCGATCTTCTCGTGCAGCCCACGAGCGGCAGCGGTCGTCCCGGCCTCGTCGTGAGCGAGCGAC
>JANWKM010000105.1 GCA_025451395.1 Ilumatobacteraceae bacterium | reverse complement strand
GGAAGGCAGCGCGCTTGGTCTTCGCAACGAGTTCGCGCCACGACACCAAGCGCGGGCAGAGTCGGCAGTCACACACTTCGGTGCGCAAGCGGGCCAGCGAATCCACGGCAGGCACAGTAGGTTCCAAGGTGCGATGGCGCGCACGAAACCAATTTCTCACGCACGAAAGCCTCCGGGAGCGACCATCATCCTGCTGGTGCGTCATGGACTGACGCCCACCACCGGCAAGGTGTTGCCGGGCCGGGCCGCGGGGTTGCATCTCTCCGACAAGGGACGGACGCAGGCGCAACGCGCCGCCGAACGGATCGCGCAGCTGGAGAAGGTCGACGCTATTTACGCCAGCCCGCTCGAGCGCGCGCGAGAAACTGCGGCTCCGATCGCCGCCGCTCGCAAGCTGAGGGTGCAGATCGACAAGGGCCTGCTGGAATGCGATTTCGGCGAATGGACCGGTGCCCAGTTGAAGGCCCTGATGAAGCTGCCCGCGTGGAACATCGTGCAGCGTGCACCGAGCACATTCACGTTCCCTGGCGGCGAGAGCTTCACCGCGATGCAGAATCGGATGGTTGGTGCGATCGATCGTTTGCGCGCCGCTCATGTCGGCGGAGTGGTCGTGTGCGTGTCGCATGCTGACCCGATCAAGGCCGCCGTCGCGCACGCATTGGGAACCCATATCGATTTGTTCCAACGCATCGTGATCAGCACGTGTTCAGTGACCGCCATCGCATATGGCATGGGTGCACCAGCGGTGCTCACCGTCAACTCGACGGGCGGCTCACTCGCGGAATTGAAACCGTCATGAGCATTTACTTCGACTTCGACGAGGTGGATGCCTTCACCGTTGCCGCGCTCGGCGAGCCGGGCGCGCGTCTATTTCTGTTGCAGGCACGCCGCGGTGCGACCACGGTGACGATCAAGTGCGAGAAACGCCAGGCGGGTGCGATCGCCGATTACCTGCGGCGAGTGCTCGTCGATCTGCCCGACCCACCGACTAAGCCCGACGCCGCTGCGCTGGAACTGGAAATGCCCGCTGAACCCGCATTTGTGCTCGGACCTGTTGGCTTGGGTTACGACCGCGAGAACGACCGCCTGCTGGTGCAATTGGAGGAGTTGGTCGAGACCGATCTCGAAGGCGAATTAACCGAGAGCGAAGACATCGACGTAGACCGGATGAAGGTTCTCGCCAACGACGTCGACCGCGGTCACGTTCGTCTGTTTCTCAGCCGCAGCCAGGCAGCCGCATTTTGCGATCACGCTGATGCAGTGGTCGCCGCCGGCCGTCCACCGTGCCGGTGGTGCGGACATCCGATCAACCCCGATGGTCATTCATGCCCGCGAATGAACTAGCACTCCTCTCCAACGCAGAGATCGATATCGAAGGTCGAATGCCTTGGAGCAGCAACGCGACGTATCTGGTGAATCTGTCGTGCAGCGATGAGGTGGTTGGGCAGGCGATCTACAAGCCGATACGCGGCGAGCGACCGCTGTGGGATTTCGAGCCCGGTTTGCATCGGCGCGAGTTGGCGGCGTATCGCCTGAGCGAGGCGATGGGCATCGACCTCGTTCCAGCGACAGTCATCCGCGAGGGTCCGCTTGGCGAGGGCAGCCTGCAGTGGTTCGTCAACGTCGACCATCAGCAGCACTACTTCACCATCTTCGAGCAGCACGCTCACCTGCACCCGCAACTGCGGCAAGTCGCCGTGTTCGACCTGATCGCCAACAACACCGATCGCAAGAGCGGCCATGTACTGATCGACGATCACGATCATCTATGGGGAATCGACCACGGGCTCTGCTTCGGCGCCGACTTCAAATTACGGACGGTGGTGTGGGAGTTCGGCGGCGAGGAGATACCGAGGGAACTGGTCGACGCGGCCGCGCGCATCGCGCAGACAGTTCCGCTCGACATCGCGACATTGCTGTCCGACGAAGAAGTCACGGCAATGCAGGAACGCGCCCAGTGGATTGTTGATCATCACTGCTTCCCCGTCGATCAGAGCGGTCGCCGTTACCCCTGGCCACTGGTCTGATGGAAGATGTAAGCGCGTTAGTTCAACGTGCAGACCTCGATGGACTCGTGCGCATGGTCGACTCATTGTGTGCGAGCAAGGAGTGGGACAAGCTCGCCGATCTGCGCCATCGTGCGCGTGAGGCGACCCTCACCGGTCGCCAACTTTGGCCTGCAGCGACGCTGGCCGAGTATCGACTCGCGCTGTGGGCACCGGCGGAGTGGGCGGCGAAGATGCTCGACGAATCGAGCGGCCGCTTCACGATCGGTCCGCTCACCGAGGTTGCCGCGCAGCACCACACGTATGAAGCGCTGGCCAGTCATCTCGACGAGGGACCGCGAGCAGGGTTTGTTGCGCACGAGCGGGCGCTGCGCGGCGAGACGATTCCCGCCAACGCGCCGAACCCGATCGAAATCCCGTTCGCGCTGCAGCACTGGGAGCCGGACTATTCGCTGGCGACGTATTCGGACGAGGGAGTCGAGGCGCCATCGCCGACACCTCCTGCTGCTGCTCGATTCCGCGAAACGAAAGCCAAGACGAAGGTCGCGCGCGTCGATGATGTGTCGGTGACGCTCGCCGTGCGCCAACTGCTCGATACATGGACTGCAGCCAGCAACGGCACGGTCGATGTCGTGTGCGTCGAGGGCGACGCAGCAACCGCGATCGCCGCACTCGACATTGCGCGACCGCATCTCGCGGAACTCACCGCGGCCGAAGCGTTGGCGTGGATGGCGTGGGCCGGTGCAAGCGGCGGAGCACACGGACGACGACGCGGCGCTGCAGCCGGAAGGTTCGGCGCGTGGTGGTTGCTGGCCGCGCTCGGCGACCTGCTCGACGACTGGCCAGTGCAACCGGGTCAGTTGCACACCACCGCCGACGAACTGGGCTGGTTCTGGTGGCACGACGGCGCGCTGCCGTCGGGGTGGTCGCTACAGCTCGCCGTCGAAGATCGAGACGAGGGCTACGCCTGGGCAATCAGCGCCAACGACACCCTCTGACAAAGCAGCGTTTGTTCACTGCCGCGCGGTATGCGTGCACGAGTGAACAAACGCGCAATCGACCGTGTTCAGACGATTACGTAGCGCGGAACGTGAGCTTGTAGTCAGACGAAGCAGTGACGACACGGAACTCATAGCACCCGGCGGACATGAGTCGAACGTAACTCGGGACCATCTGAATCCCGTCGGTGGTTTGCGAAAGATTGGCGTCGATCTTGAGAGACGGCTGCAGCGGTTCGCCCTCAACTCCGTTGAACATGACCGGATCGACGCCATCCACGGAGCTGCCCGTGATCTCTAGAGGCAATTCCGACAGGTCGAGCACTACCCACAAAACCTTTGCGCCGCCGAACTCCGATCCGGCAAACAGGTTCGACTCGGCAGGTCGCGCGTATCCGAGTTCTCCTCCGCTGAAACCAGTCGGTCTCACACTTCCGGTACCAAGCAGAGGGGTCGAGGCAACCGGGGATGTCTCACCCAGCTGTGTCATCGCGTCCGTCGCGCAACTGTTTGCATCCGTGGACTCCACCGCGTTGTTGTCGGATGAACAGCCAGTGAGCGCGAGAAACACGAACAGAATGCCGGACCATCGGTTGATCACGCGCCCATAGTGCCTCACTCCGAACGACGTTCCGGGTCGCATCCGAGGGTCATGTGCCCGGATCCGGGTACATAGCCCTCGGACTGCAGCAAACCCTCGGATGGAAAACGATTGAAGGCGGCCTTGCGGCCGCCTCCAGTCGTTCCGGCGTGGCTCAGTCAGCCGCGACTTTGCAACGCCTCGATCAGTTTTGGCAACACCTTATGCACGTCGCCGACGATTCCAAGGTCGGCGATGCCGAAGATGGGAGCTTCCTTGTCCTTGTTGATGGCGATGATGTTCTTGGCGCCCTTCATGCCCACCATGTGCTGGGTCGCACCCGAGATACCGCACGCGATGTACACTCCCGGCTTCACAACCTTGCCTGTCTGGCCGACTTGGTAGCTGTACGGCACCCATCCCGCATCAACGATCGCGCGTGAGGCGCCGGGTGCACCCTTCAACAACTTCGCCAACGTTTCGATCATCTCGTACTTCGCCGCCTCGCCGAGACCACGTCCACCCGACACCACGATCGCGGCCTCATCGAGTTTTGGTCCGTGCGTTTCTTCGGTGTGTACGGCCGTCACTCGCGCACTGCCGGTCGCGCCGAGATCGGGCACCGCTGCAGCGACAACATTGGGTGCCGCGCCGCCCGCCGATTCGGCAACGAAACTCTTCGACCGGAACGCGGCGAGAAACGGTGCGCTGCCCGAGAACTTGGTCGTCACCAACATGTTGCCGCCGAAGATCGGCGTCGTCACCGACACCGCAACACCATCGACGCTGAGATCGATGTTGTTCGTCAATACCGTGCGATCGAGTTGCACCGAGAGACGGCTCATCACGTCGCGACCCTCGTAGCTCTGCGGGAACATGATCAGATCGGGCGAATCACCACCGTCGATGATGGCCTTCATCGCCGCCGACACGGCAACGCCGGGCAGCTTGCCGCCGAGATCACCGGTCGCGTACACCTTCGTTGCGCCGAACTCACCTAGTGCGCCAGCGATTCCAGAAGCGTCGCCACCGACAAACGCAGTCACGGTCCCGCCGCTGGCCACCCCGCGAGCCTTCGTGAGCAATTCCAAAGTTGACGAAGTTGGAGCGCCATTGGCTTCTTGTGCGAACACCCAAATGTTCATGACGGCTCCTCAGATGACCTTGAGATTCTCGAGGAACGCCACGATCTTGGCGTAACCCTCACCATCGTCTTCGATGACCTCGCCTGCTGCGCGTGCCTCGGCTTTCGCAACATTGACGATCGATTGCCCGGCACCGGCCCAGCCGACCGGCGCGACACCCAAGTCGCCAGCCGTCACCGTGTCGATCGGTTTCGACTTGGCAGCCATGATTCCCTTGAAGCTCGGATAGCGCGGCTCGACAACGCCAGCGGTGACGCTGATGACGGCGGGAAGTGGGCACGTGATCTCGTCGTATCCGGCCTCCGTCTGACGATCGACCGTCAGCGCCTGACCGTTGACGGCTACACGCTTGGCAAACGTCACAGACGGAAGACCCAAGAGTTCGGCAAGTTGCTCGGGGATCGTGCCGGTGTAACCATCGCTCGACTCCGTCGCCGCAATGATCAGGTCGAAGCCGCCCATTTTCTTGATCGCCGCAGCCAGCACCTTCGCCGTGGTCAGCGCATCGGTGCCTTGCAACGCCGGATCGGAAACCAGCGTTCCCTTGGCGGCACCCATTGCGAGCGCGGTGCGCATGCCCGACACTTCACCGTTGGGGGCCATCGAGACCAGGCTGACGTCGCCGCCGCCAGCGGTATCCACTAGCTGCAACGCCATCTCGACGCCGTATCCATCGGATTCGTCCAGAATCAGCTTGCCCTCGCGCTTCAACGTGTGGTCGGCATTCAGTACGCCCGGCGTCGCCGGGTCGGGAATTTGCTTGACGCACACGATGACGTTCATGGGTGCACATTGTTACCCGCAGGTAGGGCTAGCACCCAACTTGGCACCCAACCGGCGGTACTGTCGATGCCTTGCAGATCCTGCTCGTGGTCAATGCTTTTGCGTCGTCGGTCACGGCACGCAACACCGTTGTTGTGCACCGCGCGCTCATGCAGGGTTCGAACGATGTCGAGGTTGTCGAGACCAACCGTCGTGGTCATGCCACGCGATTCGCTCAGGATGCGGCTCGCCGCGGCGTCGATGTGGTGATCGGGTATGGCGGCGACGGCACGCTCAACGAAGTCGCGACCGGTGTCGCCGGCAGCGAGACGGCGCTCGGTGTACTTCCCGGCGGCAGCACCAATGTGTTCGCCCGCACGCTCGGTATGCCGAACGATCCGGTCGCGGCGGTCGCACAACTCGCGGCCGGGATCGCCGCCAAGGAGTTCGACCCGATCGGTTTGGGCAAGGTCAACAGTCGCTACTTCTGCTTCCACACGGGCGTTGGCTACGACGCGGCCGTCGTCAAAGAAGTCGAGCGTCGGGCGTCGATGAAACGTTGGCTCGGTCATCCACTCTTCATCTACGCCGCGTTGCGAACTTGGGCAGTGAACTACGACCGCAAGCACCCGCACTTCACAGTGACGACTCCAACCGGTGATCCGGTCACCGACGGCTACTTCACCATCGTGCTCAACACCAACCCATACACCTATCTCGGCAACCGCCCGCTCGATCTCAGCCCCGACGCTGGGCTCGATCGTGGATTGGTGGCGATCACTTTTCGCAGCATGAGCCTGCGCTCACTCGTCGGCGGACTCAGTGGGGCGTTGCGCGGTGGTGGCGTTAAGCCGAGCGCAACGCTTGATGTGCGCACCGACCTGGAGGCGTTGTCGATCACGCACGACGCTCCGTTTCCGTATCAGCTCGACGGCGACTACTTGGGCGAGACCAGGCGCCTTGACTTCACCCATGAGCCGGGTGCGGTCAGGTTGGTTCGACCGCAACCAGTGTGAGGGCTAGACCTGCACGGCAATGTCGGGCACGTCGGTGCAGATGCCGTCAATCCCCCACTCGATCAGTTCCCTCATGCGTGCTGGATCGTTGCATGTCCACGTGTTCACCTGCAGCCCCGCGGTGTGACAGGCGACCACTGTCGGCTGCGTCAACTCGTCCACCCACGGATGCAGCGCGCTGTGGCCCTTGCGCACGAGCACATCGGCAACGTCGGCCGGTACTTGTGAGCACAGCCACGCCGTTCGAATCTGCGGAGCCAGCGCATGGCAGCGATCGACGGTCTCCATGCGAAAGCAGGAAATCAGCCAGCGATCGTCTTCGTTCCTACCGATGAGATACGCAATCGTTTCGTCGGCGATCGATTCCGATTCGTCGAAGTCGGGCTGGGACGGATCGTTCTTGATCTCGATATTCACCCACATGCGTTCGCACGCATCGAGCGCCGCGGCGAGCGTGGGCACGTGCTCCGGCAACTCGGCGTAAGCCGCCTCGGCGATCACTCGTTCGTCTGGCAACCGGTAGTCGTGGTGCACCACCAGCACGCCATCGGCGCTGCGCCGAACATCCAACTCGACCGCGTCGGCACCCAGCCGGGCCGCCATTCGAAAGGCCTCCACGGTGTTCTCACGGGCAGCGCGATTAGCACCGCGATGAGCAATGATCGAAACTGGTCCCGGCACCGGTCGCTTCACGGCAGATACCCCCCATCTAGATCAAGTATGGCAAGGGCTCAAATCAGCCCTTGTGCGGGAGCCAATTGTTACCTACGTTTGCCTCTGAACGTGAAAACACTCACAAAGCATCCGCCCCACCGCAAACGGAGTGAACTGTGACGATCCCCGCCTCGAGCCTTGCGCTTTCAAATGCCGACTATTCGTGGCGGCGTTATGCGATCTGTCGAGACACCGATCCCGACCTGTTCTTTCCCGTTGGCACCACCGGCCACGCGCTGTTGCAGATTGATCGCGCCAAGCAGGTGTGTGGCGAATGCCCGGTCAACGTCGAGTGTCTCGAGTATGCGCTCGAGACCAACCAGGACTCAGGCATCTGGGGCGGCACATCCGAAGAAGAGCGTCGCACGATTCGTCGACGCCTCGCCGGCCGCCAACGCGCACTCGTCTAACTTCCGCCCACGGGCACGGTGAGATCGACCACGGTCCCTGTCGCGCGTGGGTGATCGGTAAGGCCGACGGCGATGAAGTCCTCTGCCAGCCCACTGCGCATGCTGATGCGACCGGCGAGTTCCGTTGTCACCAGCGTGCGCACAATCGAAAGTCCCAGCCCCGTCGCGTTGCTGAGCTCGAATCCGGCGTCGAGCGCGTCGCCATCGTTGATCACGCGGACGTGCAGTTCGCCATTCTTGTTCTGAAGACGCACCACTACGTCACCACCCGAACTGCCTTCTGGAAATCCATGATCGACCGCGTTCTGCAACAGTTCGGTCAACACCACTGACAGCGGAGTGGCGATCCCACTAGGCAACCGACCACCATCGCCTTTCACGCTGAACCGCACTGGTCGATCGGGTGATTGGAGACCTTCCTCGGTCAACCGCAGTAGCGGCCGCACGATGTCGAGGAACGCAACATCGTCGCCGGGTTCGCGCGACAGCGTCTCGTGAACGAGCGCGATCGTGCGAATCCGTCGCACACTTTCGGCGATCGCGGCCTTCGCCTCCTCGGAACTCAGGCGGCGGCCCTGTAACCGCAATAGCGATGAGATCGTTTGCAGGTTGTTCTTGACACGGTGATGGATCTCGCGAATCGTCGCGTCCTTGGATAGCAACAACTTGTCGCGCTTGCGTACTTCGGTGACGTCGCGCAGCAACAGCACGCCGCCGGTGACTCGCGGATCGCCGGTACCGGTCGCGAGAATCGGCATGCAGCGCGCCAGTAGCGCGACTTCGGGCGTTTGCTCAAACTCGTCGATCACCGGCAACTTGGTTTCGTATGCGGCGCGCACCGTGCTGTCGTTGAAGCCGAGCTCGCCGAGTTGCATTCCAACAGCATTCGCACCGATGCCCACGCGATGAAGCGCCGACACCGCGTTCGGCGATGCGTATTGAACGCGTGCATCCTCGTCGAGCACCATCACGCCGTCGCCGACCCGTGGTGCGGCGCTCGAGTCGGCAACAGGGCCGCGGAACGGAAATGATCCTTCGGCGATCATCGCTGCGAACCGTTGGAACAGCCCGACGTACGTTCTCTCGAGTTCGCCCGGTTGACGGCCAGACCGGCTCGACCATTCGCGCGTGAGCACCGCCACGACCTTGGAGCCGAACCGCACCGGCACCGCGACCATTTGCACCGGGTCGGGCACGCCCTCGACAGTGATCTCGCCCTCGCAGACTTGACCGCCGACGTATGCCTTCCCGAGCAGCGGCACCTCCGGGCCGGACGCCGCCGTGCCGACGTAGTCGTAGTGATAGATCGTCTGGCCGGTCGCGGGACGAACGTGGGCCACCACATACCACTTGTCGCCTTTGGCGGGTTTCTTGGTCGGGGCGTGATCCGGCACGTAGAGCAGCAGATCGGCGAACGAGAGATCGGCCAGCATTCCCCACTCGCCGATCAGCCGCTGTAGGTGATCGGTCTCCTCAAGCGTCAGTTTCGTGTGCTGCCGAGTGAGTTCTGCGAACGTCGCCATCAGCTGTTGAGTGTGTCATGCCCATCTGCTGCCAGGCGCAGCAGGTAATCCCCATATGGATTGTTCGCCATCGGCGTGGCGTTCTTGGTGAGCTGCTGGGCGTCGATCCAGCCCGCGGCGAACGCAACTTCATCCGGCGACGCCACTTGTAGACCCTGGCGCCTTTCGAGCGTGGCGACGAAGTGCGAGGCTTCGAGCAACGAGTCGTAGGTGCCGGTGTCGAGCCATGCATACCCGCGGCCGAGTAGTTCCATGTTGAGCTGGCCTCGTCGCAGGTACTCGGCGTTGACATCAGTGATCTCGTACTCGCCGCGCGCCGATGGCTTCAGGTGTGCTGCGATGTCGACAACCTGTGCGTCGTAGAAGTAGAGCCCGGTGACTGCGAAGTTACTGCGCGGCTTCTTCGGCTTCTCCTCAATCGTCAACACCTTGCCGTTGGCATCTATCTCGGCGACGCCATAGCGCTCGGGGTCGCTGACCTGATAACCGAATACGGTCGCTCCGACAGTCCGCTGACGCGCCGACTGCAACTGCTCGACAAGGCCGTGGCCGAAGAAGATGTTGTCGCCAAGCACGAGCGCCGATGGTCCGTCGCCAACGAAGTCGGCGCCAATCACAAACGCCTGCGCGAGCCCGTTCGGCTTTTCCTGGGCGGCGTAACTCAACTTGAGACCCCACTGGCTTCCGTCGCCGAGCAACGCACGAAAGCTCTCCTGCTCGTGCGGCGTCGTGATGACGAGCACGTCGCGAATTCCCGCCAGCATCAGTGTGGTCAATGGAAAGTAGATCATCGGCTTGTCATAGACCGGGAGCAATTGCTTGCTGACCCCGCGCGTAATCGGCCACATGCGACTTCCTGTACCGCCCGCGAGGATGATGCCCTTCATACGGTTTGCCGCTCTCAGCCGCCGAAGCCGATTCGGCGCTCGCCCTCGGCGGCACCGAGTTCGACGAACGCGATCTTGGCTGCCGAGACCGCGATGTCACGACCCTTCTTGTCGGTCAGCCACAGCACCTCGACCGCCCCGGTGAGCGCGGCTTCGACCTTGGCTTTGAGCGCTGTCCGATCGAGGTCGTCGGCGAGGTCGATGGTGATCTCGCGGGGAGTTTGGGTGACGCCGATGCGTACGTCCACAGAGGTCCTTTCGGGGCCGGAAAAAGCGTCCTCATCGTATCTGTGACATGGCAGGCTGGCTCCCATGAGC
>JANWKM010000104.1 GCA_025451395.1 Ilumatobacteraceae bacterium | reverse complement strand
TACACATGGCTCGCTGGAGCAACGCACAACTCCGCGTACCCGCCGTCTTCTGTCGCGCCGATCACCGCCAACTCGCCGTACAGTTCGCCTTTGCCTGAGAACTGCGACCCCGCCGGCACGCCCGACAGCGACGGGTCGATGATCACTCGGTCGCCCACCTTGATGGTGCTGATCGACGCGACATCGTCGCCAACTTGCACGACGACACCGGCGACGTCGAGCCCTGGAATGTGTGGATAGCGGAAGCCGGGCATCTGGTAGTAGCCGGCGCGCTGCACGATGTCGAGACGATTCAGTGAGCAAGCCTCGACGCGCACGACCACATCGACACCCTCGGCCGTCGGATCGGCGACGTTGCCGTATTCGAGCACGCTCGAGTCGCCAGTGCGGTGGTAGCGGACTGCCTTCACTTCAAGCCGCGGAGGAAAGGTCTGGCGAGCGCGGCGGGCTGGCGGACACGCTTCGCGAACAGAAGCATCACGACGATTGTCACCAGGTTGGGAGCCATCGCGAGGAACGCCGTATCGATGGCTTTGTATCCGAGCCCGGGGATCGTGAGTACGAACGAGCTGACCAGTCCGAAGATCACGCAACCGGCGACGGTACCTTTCAACGTCCAGCCACCGAAGATCACGGCCGCGATCGCGATGTAGCCACGTCCGCCGATCAACGAATCCTCGAAGAGGGGGGACCTGGCGTACAGGAAGTAGCCGCCACCGACTCCGGCGAGCATGCCCGTGAGATAGATCGTTTGCCGCCGAAGTTTGTTGACGCTCAAACCCGAGACGTCGGACGCGTTGGGGTCCTCGCCGATCGCTCGCACTTCTAGACCCCAGCGAGTGCGATAGAGCAAAAACCAAATCGCGGGGACGACGGGATAAACGACATACAGAACCCATGGCGCGTCGAACAGTGCGGGTCCAATGAGCGGGATCTTCGAAAGGCCGGGAATCTCGAAGCGCTTGACCACGTGCGATTCAGGTTCGTTCGAACCGACAAGGAATCCAACGATGCCCAAAACAAGAACGTTGAGCACCAATCCGACGACGAACTGATCGGCGGATAGTCGATGACTCATGTTGGCTTGGATGGCCGCGACCAAAAGTCCGGCGAGCGCGGCCATCGCCAACCCGCCCCACGCGCCGCCCCGAGCCTGCCCGACGGCCGCCGCGTATGCACCAGCGAGCATCATCCCTTCCAACGAGATGTTGATCGTGCCCGCCTTCTCGGCGACGAGCTCACCCGATGCCGCGAACATCAGGACAACCGCGACGATCATCGTGTTGCGATACATGCTCTCGTTGGTGAAGATGTCACCAAGCGCGGAAAAAAAGTTGCTCACGTCAGGTTCTCGCACTCGTTGCGGCGATCGCTCGGCGGCGAGCGCGCAGGTACAGGATGGCTGGTGGCAGCAACATTGACAGCACGAGTGTTCCTTGTACGACGTCGGCGATACGTGCCGACACGCCCGTCGCACGCAGGAACCCCGAGCCACTGCGCAGACCGGCGAACAAGAACGCGACGAAGATCAAGACCAACGCGCGTTGCCGGGCCACCAATGCAGCCAACAACCCAGCGAACCCGATTCCTGCTCCGAAGTCGGCGACCAGTTGGTAGTCACCGAAATCGCCGCCGGCGAGCATCACTGCGCCAGCGAGTCCGGCGAAGCCACCCGACACCAACATCGCGCCGATGCCGTAGCGCTTCTGGTTGACACCGGCGCGTCGTGCGGTACGGGCATTGCGTCCGAGCATGCGCAACCTGAAGCCGACAACTGTGCGACCAAGTACCAGCCACACCACTATCGCCAACCCCACCGCCAGCACAATGCTGATCGGGAACTCGTTGCCGAACAGTTCGACGCGTGGAATGCGGTGACTCTTCGCCAGCGGAAGGCTGACCTGATTGCGATTAGCGCGTCCTTCGGGCGGTGCGAGCAGCAGGAAGCGATTGCGCAACCCCCAGCCCACAAGGTTCGAGGCAACGATTCCCATGAGCAGCGTCGTCAACACCTCGGGCACATTGCGCCAGAACCTCAACGCGCCGGCGATACCGGCCCAGATCGCTCCACCGATGATTCCGCACGCCAGCGCTACCACAATCGCGATTGGGCCTGGTCCGCCGATGCGCACTCCCACATAGCAGGCGAACCCCGCGCCAACCACGAGCTGTCCCTCTTGGCCGATGTTGACCAAGCCGGCACGGCCGCTGACGGTGGTGCCCAGTCCGACCAGCAGGATTGGTGCGGTGATCCCGAGTGTCAGTCCCCAGCGCCCGGGCCGGCGGATGGCACCGTCGAGGATGACGGTGTAGACGCTGGTCCACGAGCCCTTGTCGCTGCCGAACTCGACCAACAGCGCGGCCAAGGCGAGAGCACCAAAGAGACAGATCGCGTAGAGCGCGAGCACTTCCAACGCAGATGCCGCCTTCGATCGTTCACCCGGGACGTTCTCGGGCACGACCTCCGACTCGAAAACAGCGGTCTCACTCATGCGCTACTCCGGCTCCGCCCATCAACATTCCGAGGCGATCGACGTCGACATCACCCTTGGCCATCTCGCCCACGATGCGACCGTTGAAGATGACGATGATGCGGTCGGACAGATCGAGGATTTCTTCGAGCTCAGTAGAGATCAACAGCACGCCAACACCGCTCTGCGCCGCACTACGCAACTGCTCCGACATGTATTCGATCGCCCCGACATCGAGTCCGTGAGTGGGCTGGGCGGCGACGAGCACCTTTGGAGAATGTGAAAGCTCGCGCGCCATCACGACGCGCTGCTGGTTACCGCCAGAAAGCGTCCACATCGGGGCGTTGGCGCCGGTGCAGTTGATGGAGAACTTGGTGATGAGCTCATCGGCCTTTTTGCGCATGGCTGCCGCGCTCATCAGTCCGCGACGTGCGACGCGCTCGGGATCGGCGATGAACAGGTTTTCGGCAACGGTGAAGTCGAGCACGCAACCCGAGTCGTGTCGGTCCTCTGGAATAACTCCTACGCCTGCTCTGGCCATGGCGCCCGCCTTGCCGGTTGCGATGGCAACACCGCCGACCTCGACGCGTCCGGATTCGAGCGTGGTGAGACTCGAAAGGACGTCGCCGAGAGTGCGTTGACCGTTGTCCTCTACTCCAGCAACACCGACGATCTCGCCCGGGAAGACGTCGAGCGTCAGTCCATCGAGAAGCACCCGGCCGTCTCGCGACTGTACGTGGAGATCCACGAGTCGCAAGGCGGGCGTCGCGGCCGCCGGCTGTTGCGACGCAACAGTGGTCGTAGTTGTCGTCGTCGTTGGGATGCTGCTATCTAGAACTCCGAAAGCGGCGTGTTCACGACGCAGCACGACATCGCGGCCAACCATTGCTCGCGCGAGCGTGTTGGCGTCTGTTCCGCTAGTGACGCCCGACTGCACGACTCGGCCGTCGCGCATGATGGTCACCTCGTCGGTCACCGACAAGATCTCGGGGAGCTTGTGGCTGACCAGTGCGACCGCCTTGCCTTCCTCGGTGACGACGCGCCGCAGCGCCGCAAAGAGGAACTCCGACTCCGACGGCGACAAAACTGAAGTCGGCTCATCGAAGACGAGAACCTGTGGATCGCGCCGAAGACACTTGATGATTTCGACTCGTTGGCGCATGCCGGCCGAAAGGTCGGAGATTCGATCGTCGGGGTTGATGTGCAACCCGTAGTGCTCACTGATCTCGCCAACGCGATCGCGAACGTGCCGATGGTCGAGGCGACCGACGTCGCCGAGTGCGACGTTCTCCCACACGGTGAGAGCCTCGACGAGACTGAAGTGTTGATGCACCATCGCGATGCCGTGCGCGGCAGCATCGATGGGGTCGGTGATCTGAACGGTTCGACCATGCAGACGAATCTGTCCGGCGTCGGGCAAGACCAAACCGATGAGCACTTTCATCAGCGTTGACTTGCCGGCGCCGTTCTCGCCGAGGATGCCGTGGATCTTGCCGTTGTGCAGTGTCAGATTTACGCGATCGCACGCGGCGATCTGACCGAAGCGTTTTGTGATGTCGATGAGTTCCACAGCGGGCGGGGAGCTGTGCTCCCCGCCCACTGTGACATCGTCACTAATTGACGTCATTGATTTCCGGTCACCCGAATGCCTGACCAGCAATCTCCCCGAAGAGCGCGTCATAGTCGCCCGCAGCGATCGCGGCGTAGAGCTCGTCCATCGCCGTTTGCTGCTCAGGGGTCGGGTCGCAGAGGACAGCTCCCGGTTCGGGATCGACGCCGACCTTGAAAGCCTTGGTGTCACCTTCGGCGAGAGTGCCAGCGATGATCTCTGCCATTACGGCCCGCAAGTAGTCGCCACCGTCGAACTTGACGGCGATGTCGTAGTGCAATTCCTCCGTGTCACTGCAGACCGACGACGAGCCAGCGCTCATCGTGATGATGCCGGCTTCGTTCGCTGCCTCCACCACCGGGCGGTGTGCTCCACCGAGGTACGGGTAGACCGCGTCGACACCCTCGTCCACCGCAGTCTGCAGTGCAGCAGTGGCGTTGGCCGTGTTGTCGAAGTCGTACGGGAATGCGCCCGTCTGCACATAATTCATCGTGTACGACTCATCGACTGCCTTGAGACCGGCTTCGAACGCGATGTAGCTCTGCTTCTCGAAACCGAGGTCGCAGCAACCGATGAACACTGTCGAGTCGCCACCATTGGCCTGCAAGAGCAAGCCTGTTGCGAAGCCCGCGGTGTAGGCGATCTCGGCACCATTGTCGGTGCTCTGGGCCAGACCGGGGTCCGCCGGGAAACCGGCACCACAGTTGCAGTACCAGTAGATGTTCGGGTACTGCTCAATAAGTGCTGGCAACGGCTCGGCGATTTCTGATGCGCCGACGATGATGACGTCAACACCCTGCTGGGCGAGGTCGCCAATCAGAGTCGCAGCGTCTGCTGCCTGGATGTTGTCGACCACGATCGGGTCCTCGAAGCCGTTGTCGGCAGAGAGTTCCTTGGCGGCGTCGACGACAGCCTGGTAGTACGCACCATCGTCGGCGGGGCCGGCGGCAGCGATACCGAACACAACCTTGCCATCGCCGTTCGTGTCGAGGGCATTGGGCTCGGGCGCATCCGTCGTCGGTGCATCGGTGGTCGGTGCCTCCGTCGTCGGTGCCGTTGTGTTGTCTGATTTCTTGTCGTCACCACATGCAGCGGCGATGAGTCCTAAGGCAGCGATTGCTGCCACGAACAATTTCGTTGTTCTCATGATTCTCCCCCCGGAGATCTCCGGTGTTGGTGTTTGACTGGCTCCTGCTGTTACTTGCTGTTACTTGCTGATACCTGCTGTACTGCTCTACCTCCTCAACTCATCTGTGATTGTTTTCTTGTGGCGATAGGCGCGCGCGAGCGGTTCCCCCTCGTTGAGTGCCTTCACCACGAGATCTTCTGCGGCCGCGTAGCGTTGGGCCGCTTGCAGCACGGCGTCGGCGGTTGCGGCCCGCAACCGCACACAGCCGGTGGCGTCAAGGACGATTAGGTCATCTGGATCAATGGTCGTTGTTCCAACCATCACCTGAGACTGAACGGCAGTGGCATGAGCGAGTCCGTTGGGCCCGACAACGTGCTCGCCACTTGCGTAGATCGGCATTCCGAGCGCGGTGGTAGCAGGCCGGTCGCGAACCCAGCCGTCGACAAGCACCGCGCTAGCACCCTGTTGCAGCGCAGCGCGCGTCAAGATCTCGCCCCACACGGCGCCGGGAACTGCGTGCGCACCGGCGAGTAACACAACGCGGCCGCTCAGGTCGTTGGAGAGCACGTCGTAGATCGGAGCAAAGCCGGGGCCGGTCTTGCCGGTGCTAATCGTGATGGTGAGCACGCGACCAACGATTGGCGCGGTTGCTGGAACCACGGGATGCAGTGGGGGAGTCAGCCAGCCATCTTCGTTCCAGAGCGCGAGCACATCAGCGATCGCCGAGACTGGGGCCAGCGTGACGGTCGTCTTCACTTGACGGGCCAATGCTCTCGGTAACGCTGCAGCAGCCACTTGTTGAACTGCACGTGGCTCGCTTCCTGCCATGAGTAGCGACCGCGGCGCGCGTGGCGACTCTTCATGCCGCGCTGCACCTTCGCGGTGGCGTCTTGGTCCTGTACGACGAACACCTGCACGCCGGCGTCGCTCATCCGGAACAGGTGATCGAACATCGGGTGCTCTGGCGCCGACGGGTGAAACAGGTAGCCGATCTCGACGTCGATGGTTCCCGCAGTCTTCGGTCGCACGATGAAGAAGAAGGCTTGATCAGGTGCGGTGCCGAAGCACAATGTCGGCGGCATCAGCGCGAAGGTCGATCGAGTGCGCTCTTCCTCGGTGAGGTTGGGGAAGATCGGCATCAGTGCCTTGGTGGTGGCGTTGAATCCGCCATCGATGTGGGTGTAGCCGTTCGTACGGAAGATGACGTTCGACGAGGGAGTCCACTCGACCGGAAACGCGGAGAGTTCGCTGGGGCAGAAGTCTTGGATGATGGTGTGCAGCTTGTTGGCGTGGTAGCCGTCGTTGAAGTTCTCGAACATCACCTTCCAGTTCCACGGAAGATCGGTGAGCGTGAACGTGTCGACGCTGAACGCATTTTCGAGGTCGTAGTTCTTCAGGTAGGGCTCATAGGTGGCGAGGGTCGGGCCCAGCGGTGCTGCATTCAAGTCGGAGTTCACGAACACGAAGCCCTGCCACAACTCGATCGCCATCGCTGGCAGCGGGTAATCCTTCTTGTCAAAACCCTCCGTGCGTTCCATTGCCGGTGCTCCGAGGAGGCGACCGGTGAGGTCGTAGCTCCAGAGGTGATACGGGCACGTGAACTTGGTGCAGTTGCCGGAGTCGTCGACGACCTGCATGCCGCGGTGCTGGCAGATCGACGAGAACGCGCGAACCGAGCCATCCTTGGCGCGGGCCACGATGATCGGGTCGCCGTTGACTGTGGTGGTGAAGTAGTCGCCGATTTCGGGAATGCGGCTGGCGCGCCCGACGCACAGCCATTCGCGGGCGAAGAGTGCGTCACGCTCGAATTCCAGGAACTCCTCGGAGGTGTAGATGACCGGGGGCATGGTGATAGCCGTTGCAAAGTCGGTGACCGACGCGTCGAACGAGGACAACAGATCGTCCGTCAGAATTGTCATGCTGAGATCCTTTCAGCGGAGGGGTCGCGTAGCAGAAACTTTCGAATCTTTCCGACGCTTGTGCGGGGGAGTTGATCAACGAGCGTGATGTCGCGCGGGCGCTTCGCCTTCGTTAGGCGCTCGGCGCACCAAGCGTGCAGCGCCTCCACGCTCGGGGGATTCGACTGATCGGCGGCAACCACGAACGCGACCGGCACTTCGTCACGGACCTCGTCGGCCATGCCGACGACGGCTGCTTCGAGCACTGCCGGGTGTGCCGACAGCACCTGTTCGACCTCCACCGTCGACACGTTCTCACCAGCCACCTTGAGGACGTCGGCGCGGCGGCCGTCGAAGAAGAAGCGACCCAACCCGTCGCGGCGAGCGCGGTCGCCGGTCAGCAGCCATCCGTTGCGGAACGATGCGGCGGTGGTTTCAGGATCGTCGAGGTAGCCAGCAAAGAGCGTAAGGCCACGCTCGCCACCGACGACGAGTTCGCCCACTTCACCGACAGCCGCCGGCGAACCGTCGGGTTGTTGCACATCGACCTTGCATCCGTCGGTGACGAATCCCATCGATGAGGGCACCGGGTTCTCCGCGTGATCGGTGAGCACGGCGGGGATCGTCTCCGTCATGCCATACAACTGGCGTGGGCGGCAACCGAGCAGTCCGCTCAGCACCTCGTACTGATCGTCGCTGATGTTCATCGCGTACCAACAGTGTTCCATCCGCAGGCCGGGCACCGGTGTCGCGCCGCGGCTGAGGATCATGCGGATCGGCGCTGCGAACAGGCTGGCATGCGTCGCGCCATGACGGGCCGCCTGCTCGAGAAACCGGGTCGCGGAGAACGTGTGCATCAGCGCTACCGAGGCGCCGACCGAGATGGCCGAGGCGATGCTGTAGTACTGCGCGTTGGCGTGGAACACCGGTAGCACGACGAGTTGGCGATGTTTCGGCGCGAGGTTCGCGGCGATCGCCATCGTGGCACCGGCGAACGCATAGTTGGCCTGGGTGATCTCGACACCCTTGGGTGCGCCGGTAGTCCCGGATGTGAACATGACTGCCGCACGGTCGCGCAACTCGGTAATCGGCCACTCAGTGCACACGTCGCCGCCAAACGACGCGAGGTCGGTGTCGGCCTCGTCTATTTCAACCACTTCCAGCGCACCGGCCGCGTCGCGAGAGGTGTGCGCGCGATCGCGAGCGCAGAAGCCAATCGTCGGCTTTGTTCGGGCGATGTGACCGCTGAGTTCGGCGGTCGCACCCATCGGGTCGGAGGGCACGATCCAGGCCCGAAGGCGAATGGCAGCCAACCAGACCACAACAAATGTCGGGGAGTTGGTCAGCGCGAGGTGCACGGCGCTGCCGGTGGTCACACCGGGGCGCTGCAGGAAGTCGGCAACGCGACCGACGGCGACGTCGAACTCGCCGTAGGTCCACGATGTGGCGGTTCCGTCGGGCGCCTCGAACACCAGAAACGGCGCCTCGGGCGCGCGTCGTACCGCACGCTGCCAAGTTTCAGAGAAAGTGATCGCGCTCAATTCGCTTCTCCGTAGCCGCCGCCACCCGGGAGATCGAGGCGCACGAGGTCGCCCGGCTCGAGCGACACTCGCGCCTGTGTGCGCACGGCCTCGCCGTTGACCGTGAAGGAGCCGGTTGCGCCGGGCTCGCCACCGAAGATCCCGTGCGGCGCTTCCGACAAACGTGAGGTGACGGCGTTCAGCTGCCATGCCCGATCGGTGTCGACGGTGAACTCGATCGTCTGCCCGAGTCCGCCGATCTGTGCGCCGTCGCCACCGCTGCCGCGACGCAGTTCTTTGCGCAAGAAGTGAATGGGTGCCGATGCCTCGACAACTTCGACCGGTACCGCGGAGATGCCGGTGGGGTACGAACACGCCGACAATCCGGGCTTGGTCGCTCGCGCCCCGACGCCACCCGCATACGTGAACATGGCGGTGATGAAGGGTGAGCCGTCGGCGTGGTTACCGCTGACCTGCATCGTCCACACGGCGCCGGAACCTTCCGCCATCGACTGCAACGGGCGAATCTGTGCCAGCGCTTTCAGCAGCGCGTTGGGCAGGAACATGCCCACCACATGGCGTGCAGTACCGGGTTGCGGCTTGACCGCGTTGACGATCGAACCCTCCGGCGCCTCCATCTTGATCGGCGCCAGGCTGCCGTGGTTGTTGGGAAGCTCTGGGTTGAGCACCGAGCGCACGGTGAACGTCGTGTACGCGTGGGTGTAGTTCTTGACGACATTGATGCCGTGCGGGCTGGCAGGCGAACTACCTGTGTAGTCGACGAGGATCTCGCCGAGGACATTGTCGACCGTGATCGCGCAGACGATGTCGATCAGGCTGCCGTCGGCCAAGTCGAGCACCGCGCTGCCGTGGTATGTGCCAGCGGGCAGCTCGCGAATACTCGCCCGCGTTGCAGCTTCGGAGCGCGTGATGATCTCGTCGGCCAACTCCTCGATGTCGTCGAGGCCGTGGCGCGCGCACAGTGCTAGCAAGCGCTGCGCGCCGACTTCGCCGCTTGCCATCTGGGCGTGCAGGTCGCCTGCCATGTGATCGGGTTGGCGCACGTTCGACAGGATGAACTTCCACGCGTCGGTGTTGCGCTCACCGGCGATCATCAATCGGATGATTGGAATCCAGAGTCCTTCTTCGAAGCAATCGCGGCCACCGGCGCCGATGCCGTAGCCACCGACGTCGGTGTGATGAATTGTGGAACCGAAGAAGGCGATCACGCGACCCTTCAGGAACACCGGGTACAACACCGTGACGTCGAGCAACTGGCCGGCTGTCTTGTACGGGTCGTTGGTGATCAATACGTCGCCTTCGACCAGTGTGTCGGTCGGGAACTCTTCGAGCATCGCCGCGCCGGCGCGGGCGAGAGAGTTGATGTGGCCGGGAGTACCTGTGATTGCCTGGGCAACCATTCGACCGCGACGATCGAACACTGCGTTGGCAAGGTCGCCTGCCTCGCGCACGATCGGCGAGAACGCGGCGCGCTGCAACGCCTTGGCCTGCTCGTTGACGGTGGCGATCAGGCTTTGCCACAGCACCTCGAGTTC
>JANWKM010000103.1 GCA_025451395.1 Ilumatobacteraceae bacterium | reverse complement strand
TGCGCGAGCGTTGCGACCTGATCGTCAGCATTCCGATGCGTGGCCGACTCAGTTCGTTGACCGTCAGTGCCGCCGCCGGACTTGCGGTGTACGAGGTTGCGCGCTACCGATCGCGCTAGCTGGTGGCGAACCAGGTAAGGGGCACCTCGAAATCGCTGAGTGATGCGTACAACAGGATGTCGCTGGCGCCGTCGCGCACGATCAAGCAAATCATCCCGCTAGTACTGTCGCCTGCGACGAGCTCGGTGAACGTATCGATCGCACCGGGCACGGTGCCGAAAAACTGCTCGATCGACACATTGCTCGAATCCACCAACCCATACGGGATGAACAATCCGGGTGATGCCCCAAAATCGCCGTTGTAGTCAATTGTGAGCTCGACGCCGATGTAGTGGAAGCCGCTGGGCGGCGGCTTGTTGGAGGCGTCCGCGGCTAGCACCTCCTCAGTGATGTCGCGGGCGGCGCCGGTGACGGTGACATGCCAAACGTCTCCCATCGCGGTCGGCGTTCCTAACGGGGCGGGATTGCGCCGACCTGGTGTCGACCTGGCGCCGGGTTGCGGACCGGTCAGGCTCGCCATCTGCTGCACCGTCTCGCCCGGTGGACTCAGTTCGAAATAGGCGCCCCCGCCGCTGCAACAGTCGCCCACCGCGTACAACTGGAAAGTCCCCGCCTCGGCGACTGGGGCGATGAAGCAAGCGTTAGTGACCACTACTCCACCGGAGAACAGGAAGTTGTAGAGCGTGCCCCCGTCGGGAACTGTCACGTGACAGAAATCATCGAGAGCAACATTCGAGACACCGTAGACATCAATGTCGCCGCCTGTTCCAGTCCGTGGATCTTGAGTTCCAAAGTAACCGAGTGCCAACCTCACCACAAGGTACGTGAACCCGGCGGGTGCCGGCTCGAACTCTGGGTCGTTCGCGGCTATCAAAGCCGAGCCATCTGGGATTACATCCAGAACCTGCAACCGCCAGTCGCCGCCGATATCGGAGATGTCTCCCACGGGAACCGGTGCGTCACGATCGCCGGCGGGAGCGGTGATCGTGGTCTCTTCGGATTCCTCATCGCCGGCGCCACCGCACGCGCTACCGGCGAACATCGCCACAGCTATGCCAATGCACGCCGCCACGGGGAAACCCGACCTTCGCGCAGAGATGCGCGGCTGGGTAGGCGGTGCAGAACTCACTCGTTGCACCGCTACCCACTTCTAGGTAGTTGCAAACCAGGTGAAGCCGTTGTAGTCCGCTGTCACGAACAGCGCAAACGCGTTGCCGTCGTCGGGTAAGACCAGACACATCGTGCCGCTGGCACTCCCGCCGGCGAAGAGCTCGGTGTACAGGTCGATTTCGCCTGGGACCAGCCCGCAGTAACCGTTGTCGTGCTGCACGTTGGTTGCACCCACCGACGCGATCGCGACAGCGGACGGAGACGCGCTACCGCCACCGTTATAGAGGAACGTCAACTCGACGCCGACGTAATGGAAGCCAGCGGGCGGTGGTTCGTTGAACTCGTTCTCGGCGAGCACCTCGGCGGTGATGTCGCGCGCCGCGCCGGTGACGGTCAACTGCCAGTCAGTTCCCACCGCCGTCGGTGTGCCGACCGGTGCCGCGTGCAACCGTGCGTCAGTAGATGCGGCTCCAGGTTGCGGACCGACGAGAGCGGCCATCGGTTGCACAGGCGAACTGGGTGTTGCCAGCTCCAGATACACGCCGTCATCAGCGAGGAAGTCGCCCTTGCCGAACAGCTGGAAGGTTCCCGCCTCTGCGATCGGTGCGACGAAGCACGCATTTCCGACCACGACCCCGCCCGAGAACATGTAATTGAAGAAGTCGACTTCGTCGGGGACAGTCGTGAGACAAAAGTCGTCGAGTGCAATGCTCGAGGAACCCAACACGGCGAAGTCGGGTTCGAACCCAACCTTGGGGTCTTCGGCGCCGAAGTAGCCGAGCGCGACTTTCACGAGCATGTACGTCGACCCGGCGGGAGGCGGCTGGAAGAACTCGTCGACTGCCGCCATTTGCGCTGACGCATCGGGGATTACATCCAGAACCTGCAACCGCCAGTCGGCGCCGATGTCGGCAATCTGTCCCGCTGGAACCGGATTATCGCGAGTACCGGTGATGCCGGGTGGGACTTCACCGCCGCCGCCCGGTGTCGAGCCATCGGGGTTGGTGCCTGATGGGTTGAGTGTCGTCTGGCCACCGAGGTGGATCGTTGAGGACGACGCGGAATCGTCGTCGCCGCCGAGAGCGAACAGCGCGAACGCGCCGCCACCGAGTACTGCCACGACTGCGACTATCCACACCCACGAGGGCACGCTCGACTTTTTCGAAGCCACCGGCGGCGCGGGATCGGTGATCGCGCTGATCGGCGTGCTCCACGGCGGCTGACCGGGCTGATTCGATGGCGGTGGCGGCGATGGCGGCGGTGGGGGCGGTGGAAAGGAACTCACGGTTCCACGCTAGTCAGCGTCGACGAGTCGCCTGCCGTTTCACGCGACGTCGTTTCAGGTGGTGACGTCGCAGCGGTAGTGGTAGTTGTGGTCGCCGCTCCACGCGGGCAGGTGACCCTGACGATTCGCTGCTGTTCCACGTTGTACGTCGAGGTGGCGGTTTCGCCATAGGTCTCGATGAAGTTGGTCAGCGACGAAGTGTCGTCGACACACGACCGCTCGACCTTCGGAGCATGTTGCACCACCCAGTCGTTCGCCAATCGCACCCAGCCACCGGGAAGTAACTCGACGACCGCCGGCAACGGCACGTTCGCCCCCGCGGCCGTGCCGGGGATCAGGGAGAACCACAACACGCCGTCGCCAAGCAGGTCGGCGGCAACGATGCATTGTGAGGGTTCGGCAATACGAGGACAATCGATCTCGCCGGGCGTGCCCTCCTTCACCAGCATCGTGCGGGTGGCATCGATGACTAGGTAGAAGTCGGCATTGGCGCGCCCGCCGATCATCCCGAATCCAGGCGGCAGTTGCGCCGTCTGGACCAACGACACGAAATCGACATTGCGCCCGGCGGGTTCACTGATCAGCACCTTGGGCTTGGCATTTTCGTTGTGTGAGGCGATCAGCATCACCACTCCGGTCAGTGCCAGCAGGGCAATCAGCGTCTGAAAGAACCGCAGGGTCAGCAACTGCCGCACCGGTCGAGCGTAGGCCAGGGGTGTGGTTCATAGAACGGCAGCAGACACAATGGGCTGGTGGATGAACGCGAACTGCAGCAGCTGATCGATGGCGTTCGCGCGGGTCGTGTGTCAGCCGACGATGCCGTCGCGCAGCTTCGGCGCCTCCCGTTCGCGGAGGTCGGCGACACACTGGTCGATCACCATCGCACGATCCGCCAGGGAATGCCCGAGGCGGTGTACGGCGAGGGCAAGTCGGCCGAGCAGTGCATCGCAATCGTTGGCGAACTACTCGCTCATTCATCGGGCCCGGTGTTGCTGACCCGAGCGAGCAAGGCGATCGAACTAGCCGTGCTCGCCGCGCACCCTGGTGGCGAGACGAGCGCTGGGTGCGTCTTGTGGCGCGCGCCGAGCCAGCCGCATCGAACCGCCGACGTGTTGGTCATCAGTGCCGGTACAAGCGACGTGCCCGTCGTCGACGAATGCATGCTCACGTTGCGCGCCTACGGTTTTGCACCCGATCGACTCACCGACGTTGGTGTCGCCGGTTTGCATCGGCTACTCGCGTACGTCGACCGCGTCACTGCTGCTGACGCGATTGTGGTCGTCGCCGGCATGGAGGGCGCGTTGGCCAGCGTGGTCGGCGGGTTGACCGCGGTGCCGGTGGTGGCCGTGCCCACCAGCGTCGGGCACGGCTCAGGCTTGAGCGGGATCACCGCGCTGCTGGCGATGCACGCGGCATGTGCGAGTGGTGTCACGGTCGTCGGCATCGACAACGGTTTCGGTGCTGCATGCGCAGTTGCCAGGATGTTCCGATGAGGACCGCTTGGTTCCACTGCTTCGCGGGGACGGCCGGCGACATGACGCTTGCTTCGCTTGTGGACGCGGGTGCGGACCCGAAAGGGGTGGCCGAGATCGTTGCGCAGCTGCCCATCGACAGTTACGCGCTCAGCTTCGAGTCGACGATGCGCTGCGGCCTCGCGGCTACACGAGCAATTGTTGCCGTTGATCAGCACCATCACGACCACACCGCATACGCCGCGATTCGCGAGATGTTGGCCGTCGCCGATTTGCCCGACCGGGTACGCGATCGCGCGCAGAAGGCGTTTTGGCTCCTCGCCGAGGTGGAGGGGGCAATGCACAACGTCGACCCAGCGGAGGTCGAGTTCCACGAGGTTGGGTCGATCGATGCCATCGTCGACATTGTCGGCGTTTGCGCTGCGCTTGAAGTGTTGGGCATCGACCGCATCGTGTGCAGTGCGATCACGGTTGGCCAAGGCACCGTGCACGCCGCACACGGCGAGCTACCGAATCCGGCACCGGCAGTAATGGCGTTGCTCGCCAAACGCGCCGCACCGAGCCACGGCATCGCCGACGCACGCGAGCTGGCCACGCCAACCGGCGTCGCCCTAATGACCGCGTTGGCCGACGAGTTCGGTCCCATGCCGGCGATGAACGTCGCCAGCGTCGGCTACGGCGCAGGCTCAGCCGACATTGATGGACGTCCCAACGTGGTGCAAGTCGTCGTCGGCAGTGAGGTCGTCAGTGGTGCGATGCCGGAACAGGGGCAACCAGCTGTCGTGCTCGAGGTGAATGTCGACGATGTCACTGGCGAAGTGATCTCGCACACAATCGCCGCCCTGCTCGGCGCCGGGGCATTCGACGCCTGGGCCACACCGATCGTGATGAAGAAGGGTCGGCCAGCGCACACAGTGCATGCCCTCTGTGACGCGGCCGCGGCGGACGCGATCGGTGCGGGGCTGTTGCGCGAAACCGGGTCACTCGGCCTACGCGGCACCACGCTCATGCGGTGGCCGCAGCGGCGCGACGAATCGACCGTTCAAGTGCATGGCCACACGATCAGGGTGAAGCTGTCGGCTGGCCGTGCCAAAGTGGAACACGACGACGCCGTCGCGGCCGCGGCCGCGCTAGGTATGCCATTACGTGAGGTAATCGCTCAGGCGGAAAGAGCGTCGTTGACGATTATCTGAAGGTCGGCGATGGTGATTTCACCCGACGCGCGGGCTTTGACCAATCCGTCGGCACCGACGATGACAAAGTACGGCCAACCGGTAGCGCCGTACTCCAAAGCAGCCACGCCTGCTTGCAAGTCGCCTGTCGATTCGTCGACTATCACCGGCCAGCTCCAACCTTTGTCGGAAAACCACTGAGCAGGCGGGAAATTCGGTGCCGATTCCGAAACGGCAGTCGCTACGCCGATCACATTCAGGTCGGGCGGCACGGCTCCGCTGCCCTTCCAGTCGAGCAGGCGCGGCACTTCGGCATTGCAGTGCGGGCACCAATGCGCGAGGAACACGATCATGTATGGCCCGTTTGCTGCCGGGTCGATGGTCACAGCGTCGCCTTCGAAGTCGAGACCGCTCAGCAGCGGCGCCGGAAGACCGGCCCCGAGATCGGGAAGCTCGCCGACCGGCGCGATGTTTCCAGTGTTGTCCGGGTCGAACGAGGGCAATGCTTCACCCGTCACTGTGACGTGTTGGCTAGTGGGAAGGTCGCTCAAATCAACGCCGGTGGTATCGGTCCCGTTGTCGGCGTTCGAATCATCGCCGGATGTTGCCCAGACCACACCGCCGACAGCGAGCAGGAGCAACACGCCGATGATCACCCAGATGTTGATCGTGATGCCGGCAGTACCTTCGGTGCCGCCTTCGACGCTCTGGCCACGGCGGGCCGCCTTCGCCTGTGCCTTGCGCCGAGCTTCAGCCCGCTTTCGGTTCGCCATCGTCAGTCTCCAGAGATTGAGGTGTAAGTAGCAACGCAAGGATGGCAGCAAAACCGCACAAAGCCATCGCGGCGAGGGTCATTGGGAAACCTTTTCTGATGACACCGTCCGCGCCCAGCTCGAGTGTCCCAAACGATACGTAGTTCGGGTATGCGCAACTGATGGCGGATGCACACGCTTTCGATTCGGTGACGACGTAATGCTCGAGAATCACGTGATGCCAGATCGAAACGGCGAGGCCGATCGTGGCGAGAGGCACCACGTACCACTTGCTTTGGCGGTCGCGCCGAATGGTGGCGACGATCAGGATGAGGGCCGACGAATACATGAAGATGCGCTGGAACCAACAGAACCGACATGGCTCCCAGTGATTGCCCGACTCGCTGAACCACAAGCTGCCGGCCATCGCGGTAGTCGCGACCAGCGCGGCCAGTGGTAGTTGCACCCGATAAAGCGCAGCCAGCAACCGAACGCTTGGTTCAGTGATAAACACGCGCGCCGCCACCATCAACACGCTGCCCGCAAGCGCAATGATCGCGAGGACGGCGGCGACATCGTGCACCGTACGGACCGTGTCAGTTGAAATGGCAGCCATCGCGGACATCGCCCCAGTCTGGCGCATG
>JANWKM010000102.1 GCA_025451395.1 Ilumatobacteraceae bacterium | reverse complement strand
GGCAGTCGCGTCGGTGAGCACACCAGGCGTGTTGGTGGCTATCACTCCCCTGGCCGCGCAGGCGGCGACGTCGATGTTGTTGTAACCGACAGCAACGTTGGCGACCACCTTCAACTGCGATCCCGCCGCATCGAGAAAAGCATCGTCGACCTTGGTCGTGAGCAAGGTCACCGCCGCATTAGCGCCATGCACAAGGTCGTGAACCTGCTGCACGGTCGGCACCTCTAGCGCGGTCCACGCATCGACATCGCCGGCCTCGCCCAGCATGTCGAGGCCCTCGTCGGGGATGCGGCCCGTGACAGCAATGCGGGGCCGCCTGTCCTTTACTACTTGGCCTTTCACGCCGATTCGATCCAGCGGCGCAGTCCCGAAAGCCCTTCTTCGATATCCGCGCACGAAAGTCCCGAGTAGGCGAACCGCACGAAGTGATCGGTTTCGCCGGGCTGCGGCCGACCGAAGTGTTTGCGGGTACAGAACGAGACACCGGTGTTGTGCAGTGCGGCGGTGGCGAACTTGCCGACCTCGTCGAAACCCATGCGCGCCATCACTGCGGTGACATTCGGGAATAGGTAGAAGGTTGACTCCGGCTTCGGGCACACGACGCCATCGATCTTCGACAACGAACCCCACGCCGAGTCGCGGCGGCGGTGCAACTCGTCGAGGATCTCCTTCGGTCCATCGCCCGGCCCGGTGAGCGCAGCGACACCGGCCGCTTGGACGAAGTGCGTGGTGCAGCTCTCGTCATTCGTGTTCAACTTGGCGATGCTCTCCGCGACCGCAATCGGTGCGATCGCGGCACCAAGCCGCCAGCCAGTCATCGCGAACTTCTTCGAGAAGGTATAGAGGATGACCGTGCGGTCGATCATCCCGGGCAGCGACGCGATCGAGGAACTACTGCCCGAGTAACGCATTTCGAAGTAGGCCTCGTCGGCCAGCACCCACAGATCGTTCTCGATGGCGATGTCGGCTATCGCCTGCATTTCCTCGGCCGTGCTTTCGCAGCTGAGCGGATTCTGCAGGTTGTTGTAGATGACCGCTCGCGTATTCGGCGTAATGGTGCTGCGCAGATGATTTAGGTCGATCGCGAAGCCCGTGTCGGTCTCGACATAACGGTAGGCCTGGCTGATTCCGCCGTAGTACTCGATCATGCTCTCGTAGATGGGGTAGCCCGGGTTCGGGTACAACACACCCTCGCCGGGGTTCATCACGCTCTGGATGAACTTGCCGATGACCGGCTTGCCGCCGGGCTGCACGACAACGTTTGCCGAGGCGTACTTGAGGTCGCGACGACTACCGACGTCGTGCGCCAACGCTTCGCGTAGCGGCATGATGCCAGCGGCCGGGCAGTAACCCGTCTTGCCTTCAGCGATGGCGACGTTCATCGCCTCGGCGATGTTGGCGGGCGTGGGCAGATTGATGTCGCCGAGATGGAACGGGAAAACCCGGTTGCCCTTCGCCGCCCAATCGGCAGCAGCGAGCGACACAGAAAAGGCGGTCTCCGTCCCCAGATTGGAGAGTCGTTCTGCGAGCGCCATTTGGCGAAGATAGCTCCGAGTTTGCCGACTTCCTCAGGTTTCAATGAGCACGGTCACCGGGCCGTCGTTGTTGATCGCAACCACCATCTCGGTGCGAAATCGTCCGGTCGCCACGGTCGCGCCGAGTCCACGAAGGTGATCGACCACCGCCTGCACCATCGGCTCGGCGTGCTCGGGACGGGCGGCCGCGATCCAGCTGGGCCGTCGACCACCACTCGTGTCGCCGTAGAGCGTGAACTGACTGACGATCAGGACCTGTCCCCCGGTGTCCGCCAGGCTGCGATTCATCACGCCGGCTTGGTCGTCCAGGATGCGCAGGTTCCAGATCTTCTCGGCCAACTTGTGGGCGTTGGCGATGGTGTCCTCGTGGGTGACACCGACTAGCACGCACAACCCGACGCCGATCTCGCCCACGAGTTCGCCATCAACGCTGACACTCGCCGATGTCACCCGCTGAACCAGGCCCCGCATGCGGTCGATGGTAGAGAATGCCAAGACATCTAATGGCCAATAAGTGAAAGGAACGTCCTGCTCACGGCTCTCAGTAGCCAAGGAGAAGGACCATGCTGTATGCCCGACGCGCGCACCGACGCCGAACTGGTCACGGCCTATTTGGCCGGCGACCGTGGCGCGCTCGCGGGCATGTACGACCGCTTCTCGCCCGGCCTGTACGACACCGCTGCCGCCATGCTGCGCGACCGCCACGAGGCGGCCGACCTCACACACGACGTCTTCCTGATCGCTGCCGAGCGCCTTGCGCAACTACGCGAACCAGAACGCTTGAAGCCGTGGCTCTACGCCGTGCTGCGCAACGAGGTCTATCGCCACACCAAAAAGCGCGGCCGCGCGCTGCCCACCGACTTCTCGGCGATGGGAGCTCCTGAAGTGGCCGCGGCGATCGCACCCGATGCCGAGGGAGCTGCAATCTCTGCTGCCGAGCTTGGCGAACTGGTTCGTAGCGCCGCGTGCGGCCTCGACGAACGCGACCAGCTCGTCCTCGAGTTGAGCGTGCGTCAGGGCCTCCAGGGTGCCGATCTTGCGGCGGCGCTCGGCGTTTCTGCCGATCAGAGCTACACGATGGTTCATCGAATGCGCGATCGCGTTGATCGGAGTTTGACCGCGCTCGTGGTTGCCCGCGCCGGTCGCAAGGACTGTCCCGACCTCGCGCTTGTGTTGCAGGGTTGGGACGGTAACTTCACCGTGCTCGTGCGCAAGCGGGTGGCGCGACACATTGAGACGTGCGAAACGTGCGAGCGCACGCGCCGCAAGGCGGCACCGTTGGCTCTGCTCGGCGCAGCTCCCGCGTTCGCCGCGCCACTCGCATTGCGCGACGCGGTGCTGGCCAAGGCCGGGCTCACCGGTGCCGCACCCGCGCACAGTTACGCATTCGATGCCGACGGTGGCTTCCCGCGCGTGTCGCGCCCGTTGCGCTTCTCGACGCTGGTGGCGGGTGCCGCAGCCGCGATTGTGCTCGGAGTAGGAAGTGGCGCGATCGTCGCCGCCAACACCGGTGATGAATCAGCCGCACCACCGACAAGCGTTGTCGTCACGACGGTCGTCGAAACTTCGTCGACGACTTCTTCGACCACGCCCGCAACGGTTCTGCCGACCGCACCACCGACAGTCGGAATGAATTTGTCGACAACAGTGATCGATCTCGGTGCCAACAGCAACTCGGCGGCACTGCATGTGCGCAACGCTGGCGACGTTGCCTTCGAGTGGTCGGTCAACGGCTCCCCTTCGCCGTTCACGTTTGCCAACGCTGGTGGAACGCTGCAACCAGGTGGCGATCAGGTGCTGACGTTGGCGATAACGCGCACCAATCTGGCCGAGGGCGATTACGCGCGATCGATCACGATCACGCCCGCGAACGGAAGTGGCATCGCACCAGTGAAGGTCGCATTGCGCGCAAGGGTCGAGCGCGCACCTGTGCTGACCCTCGACGGGCCCGACGGGGATGTGTACGGCAACTGCGGTTGGAAAGATCCCAACGTGATCGTCACTTACCAGGACGAATCAGCAATCCAGTTCCCTGTGTTCGTCAGCTGGGACGGCCCGCTCGACGGTGAGAATCAGTTGAACCAACGCGCCGACACCTCGGTGTTCGGCCAGATCATGGTCGGCGATCCGAAAGCGGGCCAGTACATCTACATCATCTCAATCGCCGACGTGCGAGGAAACGTCTCCACCGTGTCGGGTTCCTTCACCATCGAGCAGTGCATCGGCTGAATTTCAGCCGCGTTTGTTCGCTGCCGCACGGTATCCGTGCGGGAGTGAACAAACGCTGGACTACCGGCGGGTAACTAGTCGCCGATAGCGTTGCAGCAATGTCTGCCGCCCAACAGGCGGGGGCTCCCGGGTTGCATCCCGACGCTCCGCTCACGATCGCCTACCTCACTTATCGCGGCAAGCCGCATGTGGGTGGGCAGGGCGTCTACACGCGGCACCTCACGAAGGCGCTCGTTGATCTCGGGCATGCGGTTGAGGTCTTCGGCGGCCAGCCCTATCCGGTGCTTGACGAGCGCATTCCGTTGCACAAGTTGCCCAGCCTCGACATCTGGAACGACCACTTTCCTGGGCGTTTCCCAGGGATCTGGGAGATCAAATCGAAGGCCGACTTGGCCGAGATGTTCACGCATTTCAAAGGCACGTTCGGCGAACCGTGGTCGTTCTCGATCCGTGCTCGCGAGGCGTTGAAGAAGCGCCAGCGCGATTTCGACCTGGTACACGACAATCAGTGCCTCGGCTACGGAATCCTCGGCGTCGAGAGGATGATTCCCACGATCGTCACGCTGCATCACCCGATCACACGCGACCGAGCCCTCGAGATGCAGCACTCGAAGAACTGGCGCAAGCGCTACGGAATCGGTCGCTGGTACAACTTCGTCAAGATGCAGGGTCGCGTCGCCAGTCGCATGCCACGCGTTGTGGTGGTCAGCGAGAACAGCATCAAAGACATCCACACCGATATGGGCGTCAGCCTCGACCGCATGCGTCTCGTTCCCGTGGGCGTCGACCCCGAGTTGTTCACACCGCTCGCGCACATCGCCCGCCAGCCCGGTCGCCTCATCACCACGGCGTCGGCCGACGTTGCGCTGAAGGGTCTCAGCTTTCTGCTGGAAGCGATGGCCAAGTTGCGCACCGAACGCAACGACATTCGCCTGACCATCATCGGCAAGCCCCGCGAAGGCGCGAGCAACGACATGATCGACAAGCTCGGCCTGCGCCCGCACATCGACTTCGTGTCGGGCGTCACCGACGAGCGCATTGTCGAGTTGTACGCCGAGGCAGAGCTGGCAGTTGTCCCCAGCCTGTACGAAGGTTTCAGCCTGCCCGCGATCGAAGCGATGTCGACGGGCATCTGCTTGGTCGCAACCGACGGCGGTGCGCTGCCAGAGGTAACGGGCCGCGATGGCGACACCGTGCTGCAGTGCAAGTCGGGCGATGTCGACGCGCTTGCCGCCACCATCGCGCGTGGGCTCGACAATGCCGCGCTGCGAGCGCGTGTTGGCGCAGCGGGTCGTCAGCGTGTTGTCGAGCGGTGGAGCTGGAAGCACTGCGCACAGCTCACCGTCGATCAATATCGCGAGGTGTTGGCAATGCCGCACAACATCGAGAAGCTGCGCAAGAACGGTCGGATCTAGCCCGTGCTCACCATTCGCTTCGATCGCCTGGGTGTCGAGCCTGGCGACCTCGTTCTCGACGCTGGTGCCGGCTTCGGCCGCCACGCGTTCGAGCTGGCGCGCCGCGGTGCCAACGTCGTTGCGCTCGACTACCAAGCTGACGAAGTCACGGCGACCCGCGGCATCTTTGCGGCGATGGTGGAAGCGGGCGAGATTCCCGAAGCGCGCTACGTGGGTGTGATGCAGGGCGATGCAACGAAGCTGCCGTTCGCCAACAGTTCGTTCGATCGAGTGATCACCAGCGAGGTGCTCGAGCACATCCAAGATGATGTCGCAGCCGTTAGCGAACTGCTACGCGTGTTGCGTCCTGGGGGCACCATCGCGGCGACGGTGCCGACCTGGTTCCCCGAAAAAGTCAATTGGCTGCTCAGCGACGAATATCACGCGCCGAAAGTTCCGGGCGGGCACGTACGTATCTATACCGCGACCGAGTTGAAGGCGAAGCTCCGCCATGCCGGCGCCAACGTGGTCGATAGCCATCACGCGCACGCGCTCCATTCGCCGTACTGGTGGTTGAAATGCGCGGTCGGACCGCGCAACGACAATCATCCGCTGGTCAGGCGCTACCGCAAACTGCTCGAATGGGAAATCGTCAAGCAGCCGAAGGCAATGCAAGTAATGGAACGTTTGCTCTCCCCCGCGCTCGGTAAGAGCTACGTGGTGTACGGGGTGAAACGATGAGCCGCGTGCCGCACGTCGAGGGTGTCCTCAGCGCCGACGAATTGGTGCGAACCGCCGAGTCGATCGCTGCGCTACAGCTCGACACCGGCATGATCCCGTGGTTCCCGAACGGCCATTGCGATCCGTGGAATCACGTCGAGACCGCAATGGCACTCGATGTCGCCGGCCTGCACGACGCCGCCGAACGCGCCTACGAGTGGCTCGTCGACATTCAACTTCCCGACGGCAGCTGGTGGAACTACTACCTGCCCGACGGCACGGTAGAAGAAGCCAAGCTCGACACCAATGTCTGCGCTTATATCGCAACCGGCGTGTGGCATCACTGGCTGTGCACATGGGATCGCGGTTTCGTCGATCATCTATGGCCAACGGTGCAACGCTCGCTCGACTGGGTGCTCAGCATGCGCAGGCCAGATGGAACAATCCTCTGGGCGCGCACCGAGGACGACACACCCTGGGACTACGCGTTGCTGACCGGGTCGTCGAGTATCTCGCACGCGCTGCGCTGCGGCAGCGAACTCGCGGCACTGATCAACGAGCCACGACCCGACTGGACGGCCGCAAGTCTGCGACTCACCGATCTGATCGCCAACAAGCCCGAGGCATTCGAGCCCAAGGAACGCTGGGCGATGGATTGGTACTACCCCGTTCTCTCCGGCGCACTCACCGGTGAACAGGCCAAGGCCCGTCTGGCGGATAGCTGGTCGGTGTTCGCGATGGAAGGTAAAGGCATCCGTTGTGTCAGCGACGAGCCGTGGATCACAGCCAGCGAGACCGCCGAGTGCGCGATCGCGTACGCGGCCATCGGGGATTTGAGTACTGCCACCGAACTGCTCGACTGGACACGTCCACACCGTCGCGACGACGGCTCGTACGACACCGGCATCGTGTATCCCTCGCTCGTGCGCTTCCCCGCCGATGAAACGAGCGCCTACACAGGCGCCGCTGTCATCCTCGCCGCCGATGCAATCACTGGCGGCAGCACAGCAAGCGGCCTATTCGTGCCGCGAGTAGATGCCACAACCTCCGCCGACGCCTGACCGCCGGAATTCCCCGTTCATGTCGCGGCCTGACCGAAGGTCCACGTGGCCGCGGCCGCGACATGAGTGGGAAAGTGCGGTCAAACATGACGGTGAGGACGAGGAATGAGCTGCGCGGGGCGGTCGGTACGCTGACGGCGTGAGCTTTCCAACTACCCCCGAACTCTCGTCCCTGGCCAACGATGCGTTGCGCGCGTGCGGTGCGCCGGCGATGGGCAAGGGTGCACATAACGCGCGCACACCGATCACCGGCGCGGTGCTCGGCTCGGTCGCCGGTACCAGCACCGGCACCAGCACTGGCACGACCAGTGTGGGCGATGTTGTCGATCGCGCCACTGTCGCATTCGGAACATGGCGCGATGCACCAGGACCGCTGCGCGGCGAACTCGTGCGTCGGCTCGGTGAGCAACTGCGCCTTCACAAAGCCGATCTCGGGCGATTGGTGCAATTAGAAGTCGGCAAGATCGAAAGCGAAGCACTGGGTGAGGTACAGGAGATGATCGACATCTGCGACTTCGCCGTCGGACTCAGCCGACAACTACACGGCCTCACCATCGCCAGCGAGCGTCCCGGCCATCGACTGATGGAGCAGTGGCACCCGATGGGGCCCACCGCGGTCATCACAGCGTTCAACTTTCCGGTCGCCGTGTGGAGCTGGAACGCCGCACTCGCGCTGGTGTGTGGCAACCCGGTGATCTGGAAGCCGAGCGAGCTGACGCCGCTGACAGCGATCGCCACACAAGCACTGCTCGAAAAGGCAGCGTCCGGTCTCGACGTGCCGGCGAACATCAGCCAGATGATCCTCGGCGATGGCGCGATCGGTGCCGAACTGGTTGCTTCCAATGGTGTCGCGATCGTGAGCGCAACCGGCAGCACCGCGATGGGTCGCAAGGTCGCACCGGTGGTCGCGGCTCGATTCGGTCGCAGCATTCTTGAACTCGGTGGCAACAACGCGGCGATCATCGCGCCGAGCGCCGACATGGAACTGGTGGTGCGCGGCGTGACGTTCTCCGCGGCAGGCACTGCCGGCCAGCGGTGCACGTCGCTGCGTCGTCTGATCGTGCATAACTCGCGTCTCGACGAGGTCACCACGCGTCTGACCACAGCCTTCGCCAGCCTGCCCGTTGGCAGCCCGCTCGACGCGGGCACGCTCGTTGGCCCACTGATCACAGCGAAAGCAATGAGCCACATGAACGAGGCACTCGATAGTGCACAATCGCAGGGCGGAAAAGTGCTGGTCGGTGGCGAGCGTCATCTCGCCGACGAAGCGCCCGAGGCTGCCTACATGCGACCAGCCATCGTGGCGATGCCCGGCCAAACCGAAATCGTGCATACTGAAACGTTCGCGCCAATCCTGTACGTGATGGCGTACGACGAGTTCGAGCAAGCTGTGCAGTTGCACAACGAGGTGCCACAAGGTTTGGCGAGCAGCGTGTTCACCACCGACGTGCGCGAGGCCGAGCGCTTCTGCAGTGTGGCCGGCAGCGACTGCGGAATCGCGAACGTGAACATTGGTCCCAGCGGCGCTGAAATCGGTGGCGCCTTCGGCGGCGAGAAGACGACCGGTGGCGGGCGCGAGAGTGGTAGCGACGCGTGGAAGGCCTACATGCGACGCGCGACCAACACAATTAACTACAGCAACTCG
>JANWKM010000101.1 GCA_025451395.1 Ilumatobacteraceae bacterium | reverse complement strand
TCTCGAACGCCCGCGAGGACAGCACGAACGTGACCCGCAGCAAGAAGTAACCGACGGCGCAAATCACCGCCAACCGTGTGCTTCGGCGTTGGATTGGCACTAAGAGTTATCGGCGAAATTCCCGGCGTTCTGCACACAAATCAGACGGTGATCAGACGGTCCGGAGCATGACTGCGTCGCCTTGGCCGCTACCGCCACACAAGCCCGCGGCTCCAAGCCCGCCGCCGCGGCGGCGCAGCTCGTACAGCAAGGTGAGGGCGAGGCGGTTGCCGCTCATCCCCAGTGGATGGCCGAGAGCGATAGCGCCTCCGTTGACATTCACGATTTCGTCGGTGATACCAAGGTCGGCCATCGAAGCGATGGCTACGGCCGCGAAGGCCTCATTGATCTCGAACAGATCAACGTCGGCGACCATCTTGCCGGCGCGGGCCAAGGCGGCCTTGATTGCGCTGCTGGGTTGGTGCAGTAACGAAACGTTGTCCGGGCCAGCGACCATCCCGTAGCTGACCATCTGCCCGAGTGGCGTGACACCGCACGCATTCACCGCCTTCTCGCTCATCATCACGACCGCCGAGCCGCCATCGCTGATCTGCGAGGCGTTGGCGGCCGTGATGGTGCCGTCTTTGTCAAACGCTGGCTTCAATGTCGCGAGCGACTCCATCGTCGTGCCTGGGCGCACACCTTCGTCCGTTTCAACCAACAACGGGTCACCTTTGCGCTGCGGGATTGCAACCGCCACGATCTCGTCCGCCAAGCGGCCCGACTTGATCGCGTCGGCGGCACGCTCGTTGCTGTTCATCGCGAACGTGTCCTGTTGTTCGCGCGTGATGCCGCCGGCGGCGTAACGCTCGGTGCCCAGGCCCATCAGGCAGGCATCGAACGCGCACCACAGGCCGTCCCTCACAATCGCATCGGCCAACTCGGTGTTGCCGTAGCGAAAACCGCCTCGCGCCCCGGCCGCGAGATACGGGGCGTTGGTCATGCTCTCGATACCGCCGGCGACGACGATGTCGGCGTCGCCGCTGCTGATCATCTGATCGGCCAGGTAAATCGCGTTGAGACCGCTGAGGCACACCTTGTTGACGTTCAGCGATGGCACGCTCAGTGGGATGCCGGCGCCCGTTGCCGCTTGTCGCGCTGGCATCTGACCCTGACCTGCTGTCAGTACCTGGCCAATGATGACGTGGTCAACCTGCTCGGCCGCGATTCCCGCGCGTGCCAACGCGGCGGTGATGGCGAATCCGCCCAACTGAGCGGCACTGAAAGGCGCGAGCGCGCCACTCAACTTGCCGATCGGTGTGCGGGCGCCAGCAACGAGGTAGGAACCAGACATAGTGACGAGCGTATGCGAGTCGCGGTTTCGGTGCACCTACGCGAGAGACTGTCGTAATGGCCGCCAGCGACGACCCCGCCGTGGTGCGCCGAGCTCAGCTGGCCGATCTCGCTCGCGCGGTGCCGCTCGGAGTGTTGCTTCCGCTCGAGGCTTCGGTGCTCGTCACGATCGCGTTGAAGCACTTCGATGCCCCGGGGTTGGTCAAGGGTGTGGTTGCGGCCGCCAACGGCGTCGGGTTGCTCGCGACGCCACTCATCACGTCGCTGGCCCGCCGCTCTGGCCGGCCGGTGATGGTGCCATTGGCGGTTTTGTCATTCATCGGCATGCTCGGCTTCCTGGCCGCCGCGACCGGCGCGCTTCCGCTGTACGTCGTGGGCTCAGTAATAGGTATCGCGATGGTCAACGGCATGTATCCGCTGATGACCGTCAGTTACGAACGCAACTTCCCACCGCGCGAACTGGGGCGACGTGTTGGCTGGGGGCTCTCGTTGAAGGTTCTCGTATCGGCAGTGGCCGGCTTGGCGATGGGCGAGTACCTGAACGTCGAGCCCGAGCGTTGGTGGGTCGTAGTCCTCGCCGGCGCGGCGGCGAGCGCGGTGTTGATCGTGTTGAACCTAAGGGTGCCCAGCGAACCCTTGGCGAAGGTGCCCGGCGTGCGCGATACCGCGTGGCCGCACTTCCACTTGCTTGGCGAGGACAGAAGACTGCGCCTGACGCTGACGGCGTGGATGCTGATGGGATTCGGAAACCTGATGCTGTTACCGCTGCGGGTGGAATACCTCGGCAACAGCCGTTACGGCATCAACGCCGACGCGGCGAAGATCGTTGTACTGACGGTCGTCGTGCCATCGATCGTGCGGTTGCTCACCATGCCGCTGTTCGGCGTCGTGTTCGACCGGTTGAGCTTCTTCTCGGCGCGCATTCTGGTGAACGTGTTGTTCGCGATGTATATCGCCGCCTTCTTCACGGGCACCAGCGATGCCAGCTTGGTTATCGGGTCGGTCTTGCTTGGCGTAGGAAGTGCCGGCGGCGACTTGATGTGGAGCCTGTGGGTCACCAAGTTCGCCCCCGTCGGCCGGACGGCCGATTACATGGGATTGCACACCTTCTTCACCGGAATTCGGGCCGTCATCGCGCCGATCGCCGGCTTCGCCGTGCTGGGGCATGTTCCACTAGCGACCGTGGCGCTGAGCGCTGCTGGCCTGATGCTTGCTGCTTCGTTCGTGTTGGTGCCTGAGATGCGCGCCGAACGCAGCGCCCGACTCGCAACGGCTCTACAGCCCACGACACTTCCTGGCGGCGGATGATGGATGAAAGAGATAAGTCGGGCGCTGGGGTCGGTGTCGCCGCCGTCCTTATGGCCTCGATCTTCTGGTCGTTCGGTGGCGTGCTCGGAAAGTCCGCTCATGTCGGCGGCGTCGTGCTGTCGTTCTGGCGGTTGTGGATCGCCTCCGGCATCCTGGCAATAGTTGCGCTGGTGACGCACCGCTGGCCGTCGTGGGGCGAGATCAAAGACAGCTTGATCTCTGGCGTGTTGTTCGGTCTCAACCTGTGCGTCTTCTTCATCACGTTGCAGTACACCAGCATCGCTGTCGCGCTGATCATCGGTTCCCTCACACCGGTCGTTGCGTTTCCCGTGGCAGTGAAGTTCATGGGCGAGCACCTGACGCGAGTGAAGCTCGCGTGCTCGGTGATCGCAATTGCCGGCGTCACGGTGGCCGTACTCACTGCTCCGTCGAAAGGCGGCGCGAGCACCAAACCGGTGGGCTACGTGTGGGCGGTCGCGTCGTTGTTGGTGTGGTCGTTGTATCTGTTGCAGACCAAACGTGTACGCGCGCGTGTAGAGACCGTTCGCTATCTGTTCTCGGTGTGCATGATCGCCACCGTGACCGTCTCGCTCATGGTGGTCGTGCTGCGCAGCGATGTCGGTCGGGTGCACGGTGCTGGTTGGGTGTGGATCGTACTGCTCGCGATCGGCCCCGGCATCGCCGGCCATGGGTTGGTGGCATGGGCGCAGCCGCGCGTCGATGCGTCGGTGACGTCGCTGTTGATTCAGCTCGAGCCGGTGGGAGCTTCGATCGTCGCGTGGATCGTGCTCGACGAGCGCGTCTCGTTCGCGCAGGGAATCGCGATGCTGGTGGTGGTCAGTGCGCTCGGCGTGCTCGCTTATCGAGAGTCGCGCGTCGTCGTGTTCGACGAACTCGTCGGCTGAAACTGGTAGTGAGGTTTGGTCACCGGTAATCTCGCGCGGTGCAGCACGTCCTCGACGCGATTCAATCCAACGCCGATAGTGCCGTGTTCGCAAAGCTGGCGATCCCGGAGACTTACCGCGCGGTGCACGTCCTGAAGGCCGAGCAGGAGATGTGGAAGGGCGTCGCCACCAAGGACAAGGACCCGCGCCGAAGCCTGCATGTCGGCGATGTGCCCACACCAGCCGTTGCCCCCGACGAGGTGTACCTCGCGGTCATGGCCAGCAGCATCAACTTCAACACGGTGTGGACCAGCATTTTTGAACCGGTCAGTACGTTCGGGCCATTGGCCAGGCTGGCCCGCGAAAGTGAGTGGGCCAAGCGCCACGATCAGCCCTATCAAGTCGTGGGTAGCGATGCCGCGGGTGTCGTGCTGAGCGTGGGCAGCGCGGTGCGTAATTGGCAGCCGGGGGATCGAGTCACGGTGCACTGCAACCACGTCGACGACCAGGATCACAGTGCCCACGACGATTCGATGTTGGCCACCAACCAGCGGATATGGGGTTACGAAACCAACTTCGGTGGTCTCGCCGAACTCGCTGTCGTCAAGGCGAATCAGCTGATGCCGAAGCCGGCCCATCTCACCTGGGAGGAGGCGGCGGTCAACGCGCTGTGCAACAGCACCAGCTACCGCATGCTGGTTGGTCGCAATGGGGCGCGTATGAAGCAGGGCGATGTCGTGCTGATTTGGGGTGCGACCGGTGGCATCGGGGCGTACGCAACCCAGTATGTGCTGAACGGTGGCGGCATCCCGATTTGCATGGTCAGTTCCGAAGAGAAGGCGCAGATTCTTCGCCGCATGGGCGTGCAGCACATCATCGACCGCAGCGCGGCTGGCTACACCTTCTGGAACGGTGACGAGCACGATGAGAACGAATGGCGTCGGTTGGGCAAGGACATTCGCGACCTTTGCGGCGAAGACCCCGACATCGTGTTCGAACATCCCGGGCGGTCGACGTTCGGAGCCTCTATGTATGTAGTCAAGCGCGGCGGGACGGTCGTGACCTGCGCCGCCACAACCGGCTTCATGATGGAGTTCGACAATCGTCACTTCTGGATGCGCTCGAAGCGTTTGATCGGTTCGCACTTCGCCAACTACCGCGAAGCGTGGGAGGCGAATCGGTTGGTCAGCAAGGGGATGATCAACCCGGTGATCAGTCGCGTGTTTCCGCTCGCGCAGACAGGTGAGGCCGCGTACCAGGTGCATCACAACGCGCACGAAGGCAAGATCGCCGTGCTCGCTTTAGCTCCGACTGAAGGGCTCGGTATCGCCGACCCTGCGTTGCGTGCCAAAGTTGCTGACCGACTCGATTGGTTCCGACGTTGACTGATGTGCCGTTGACTGATGTGCCGTTGACTGAAGGGATGACACACATGCTGCTGACCGAGATCGACCACGTCGCCATCGCTGTCCGCGATTTAGAGGCGGCTATCGACTTCTACCGCCACGCCTTCGGAGCCGAGGTCGAACATCGCGAGGTTGTGCAACGTGACGGCGTCGAGGAAGCGATGCTGAAAGTTGCGGAGAGCTACATACAACTCGTCACGCCGATTCGTGACGACAGCCCGGTAGCCAAGTCGATCGAAAAGCGCGGTGAGGGGCTACACCATGTCGGCTATCGAGTTCACGATTGCGCAGCAGCGCTGGCCAGCATGGTTGCCGCCGGCGCAACACCGATCGACAAGGCGCCGCGGCCCGGAAGCAGAGGCACAACCGTTGCGTTCGTGCACCCGAAAGGCAGCTTTGGCACCTTGATCGAACTTGTGCAGGTGTAGCGCTACTCGTAGAAGGCTGCCGCCAGTGCCGGTCGTACTCGGTCGAACGCAGCCTCCAGTTGACGGAGGAGATCGACTGCGTTCGATAATTCATTGTTGGACGCCGACTCCTCCAGTTCGGCACACAGCTCAGCCAGCGCCGTTGCGCCCAGACTGGCGCTGCTCCCCTTCAGGCTGTGACAGATTCCGGCGATCACGGGGCCGTCGCCGGCATCGATACCGCGGTTGAGTGCCTCGATGCGGCCGAGGCTGTCGCCGATGAACGTGTCGACGAGGCGGGTCAGCTGTGCTCGTTCTCCGTATTGACTCAACTCGATCAGGTTGGCGACGACCTTCGGGTCGAGTACGCCCTCGCCGTTGATCGGCCAGTCGCCGGCCCGCCGGTCAGTTCGACCATGTTTGCCGACGGGGACGACATGTGCGTTCGTCCAGCGCCTGAGAACGGCGAGCAACTCCGGAAGCCGCAACGGCTTGGCGATGTAGTCATCCATCCCGGCATCGTCGCATCGTTCACGGTCGCCCACCATTACGCCAGCCGTCATGGCGATGATTGGAGTGTGTTG
>JANWKM010000100.1 GCA_025451395.1 Ilumatobacteraceae bacterium | reverse complement strand
GTGCGTTTAGAGGGCCTGACAAAGACGTACCAGGGCAGCACCATCGCGGCGGTGGATCAACTCTCGCTGGAAGTGAATGACGGCGAGGTGGTCACCCTCCTCGGCCCGAGCGGCTGTGGCAAGACCACAACGCTGCGGATCGTCGCTGGTCTCGAGATCGCCGACGCGGGGAAGGTCTTCTTCGGTGCCAAGACGATCGTCGACATGGAGGCAGGCGTTTGCCTGACACCCGACAAACGCGGTGTCGGCATGGTGTTCCAGTCGTACGCAATTTGGCCGCACATGACGGTCGAACAGAACGTCGCGTTCCCACTCAAGGCTCATAAGGTCCCGAAAAAAGAAATTCCCGGACGCGTGGAGAAGGCGTTGGAGCTGGTTGGCATGAACGGCTTCCAGAAGCGCCCGGGACCACTGCTCAGTGGCGGGCAGCAACAGCGCGTTGCCTTGGCGCGCGCCCTGGTTCTTGAGCCGCGCGTGCTGTTGCTTGATGAGCCATTCAGCAACCTCGACGCCAAGCTGCGCGAGCAGATGCGTCTCGAAGTCAAGCTGTTGCAGAAACGCTTGCAGATCGCGGCGTTGTTCGTGACGCACGACCAGGTCGAAGCGCTCGGCCTCTCGGACCGAATCGTGGTGATGCGGCTCGGCGTTGTCCAGCAACAGGGCACCTCGCGCACATTGTACGAAGAACCGGCCAACGAATTCGTCCGCGACTTCCTTGGCAAGACACTGTTATTCGAGGGCAAGATCACCAGTATCGAATCGGTGACACGTATCGGCATCGTGCTGAACGGTGCTGTTGGTGGTGAGATCTTTGGTCGCACGGCCCACCTTGAGGGACTGTCGGTCGGTGACGCCGTCCGTGTTGCCATTCGGCCAGAAGACCTGACAGTGATGCCTGCGACCTCATCGCAAGTTCCGCCCGGAATGCTGGGTGGTGTGGCCGAGGCCGCGATGTTCGTCGGCGAACGGTGCGAGTATCAAGTGCAGGTCGACGAACAGAAAAAGATCTTCATCTACGGCGACCGGCACAACGAGACCACCGAGGGCGCCAAGGTGTGGCTGCGACCGACCGCCACAGGTCACAGCATTTGGCCATTGGAACCGGTAGGCGCGATTGCAGGGAGTAGTGCAGACGACACAGCCGATGCGCTGTGACCTAGTGAAGGAGTATTTGCATGACTGACATGACGACAATGACCCAATTCTCTTACGATCCGAACGCGACGCCCGAGAAGCGCAAGGGCAAGGCGTACGTGAAGTTTTGTTCTTCCGACGTGATGATGGCCGAGATGCAGATCGTCACCGAGGGTGGTGAGAACAACATGCATAGCCACCCCGCGACCGATGGCTTCTGGTGGGTGGTCAGCGGCAGCGCCATGTTCTACGACGAGCACGACTCGCCGACCAAGATCGAAGCGCAGCAGGGAATCTTTGTTCCTCGTGGCGTGCCGTATTGGTTCGAGAAAGGTGGCAATGAGCCGCTGCATCTGCTGCACGTGGCCGGGCGATCGAAGGACCATCCCGACCAACCGAACCGCGTCAACCATCGCCCGCGCAACGATCCGCCGCCGGATCCGAAAACGTGACCGACGCGATGCAGACGCTCGGCAAAGAAAACGGCTTCCAGGTTCTCGATGTTCCTGGTCAGGTAGTCCCACCCAAGCAACGGCCGAATAAATCGAAGCGCTTGTACGGCAACGCGGAAATCACCGACAGCGGTGGTCACCTCTCGCCGCACATGCTGCACCAGCCGTACTTGCCAGTGAACGGCAAGGGCGGCCAAGACCTGAGCGGGCCATACGAAGTGGTCGAGGGCTGGCCGGAAACGATCATGGAGGGCTGGCGCCTTGCCGGCGCGTCGGGGATTCATGTCGTGTCGCCCGATCGCGTGATGGTGTGCACGCACTTCGGGCTCGTCCGCGAACGACTGACGCCGCTGGTGTGGGGCAGAAACATCCTGCAGATGGAAGGTTCGCCGATCCAGACCTACGGGCATATGGAGAAGAAGCCGGAACATTTCATCACCACCTACAACCGCGAGGGAAAGCTGATCGACTCGTGGCGGCAGCACGATCATCGCTTCGGCAAGGTCAATCGAATCTTCATCAACCCATACGACGCCGATGAGCACGTCTGGATCGCGGACAGCGAAAAGCAGACGTTGTTCAAGTTCACCAACGACGGCAGCGAGTTGGTGATGACCGTGGGCGAGGTGCAGGCGCGCAGCATTCCCGATCATCCGTGGAAGGCGCAGGACATCGCGTTCTTACCGAACGGCGACTTTTACACACTTGGTCTTGCTCGAGTCGATCGATTCAACAAGGACGGTGAACTGCAGTCGTCGCTCCTTCGTCGCGGTTCAGGGCCAGGCGAGTTCTTGGATCTGCACGGCATCGTGCTGGACGGCGAGCGTGGTCGCATCATCGTGTCCGACCGCGGTAACTCGCGCCTGCAGATATTCGACAACGATTGGAACTTCATCGAGGAGTGGCCGAACATCTACGCGCCATACGCGTTGCGCATGCAGACCGACGGCACGGTGTGGGTTGGCGACGGATTTACTTCCAAGTTCCTCAAGTACGACCTCAACGGCAAGCTGCAGGAGTCTTGGGGAACATGGGGAATCGCACCGGGGACATTCTGGGGGGTTCATTGGTTCGACCGTGACGACGAGGGCAGCATCTATGTCGGCGAGGTGTACGGCGAGCGAGTGCAGAAGTTCCGTCGTCGCCCCGATGTGTCGCCCGACGATCCGCGCCTGATCGGTCCGCTGCACCGTTACTGATGGAACCGCTGATGAAGATCGTGGTCTTCGGCCACGATCAACGCGTCGGTGTGCTCGACGGAGATCGCGTCGTCGACCTCAATCGGGCTGATGCACTGTTGCCTGCCGATTTGCTCGGCCTGATTGAAGCCGGTGACGCGGGGCTGAAGGCAGCGCGCGAGGCGACAGAACGGGCGATGGCCAGCGGTCACTCCGCCGTCCTCGACTTGGCGAGCATTGCGTTGCGAGCACCGGCCGTGCATCGCCCGCGCATTGGCTGTGCGGCTGGCAACTACGCGCTCCACACCCTCGGTTCGGCGAAGCGCAAAGGCGTCGCCGCATCCAACGCACTGGCCGGCTTTGTCGAGGGCGACGTGTTGCCGTCCGCTGAGGAGTTGGTGGCCAAGACGCGGGAGAAAGGTGAAATGCGCGGTTTCTGGAAAGACTTCGCGTTGCCTCGTGGATCGGACGACGACATCCCGTACCCGGACCGCTGCCAGCACCTCGACTACGAGGGCGAAGTAGTCGCCGTCATTGGCCGACGAGCAAAAGACGTCGCGGTGGGGGACGGCGCCACTTACGTGTGGGGTATCTCGCTGCACAACGACTGGAGCATCCGCCAGGAGAGTGTGAAGGGACCTCTGACGTTCAACCTGTCCAAGAACTGGGACGGCTCGTCGTCGATCGGGCCTTGCATCGTGGTTGGCGCTGACCCCGGCGACATCAATGTCGAGACGCGCGTTAACGGCGAGTTGCGCCAGCATTATCACTCGGGCGACATGATCTTCAGCCACGGTGAGTTCATCGAGTATCTCAGCCGCGACTTCGTTCTTCTCCCCGGCGACATGATCAGTGGCGGCAGCGGTCCTGGAACTGCCACCGATTCTGAGAAGGATCTGGGTAGCGGCGCAAAAATTACCGACAAGCAACGGGCGGCGTTGTTCCTCAAGATCGGCGACGTCGTCGAGGTGTCGTCGCCAACGGTCGGGGTTCTGCGCAACCGCATCGTGCGCAAGTCCGGTTGATCGATGTCGCAACCACCGAATTGCGTCGCCGACTTTGAAGCGCTGGCGAAGGCGCGCCTCCCCGCGGACGAATTCGAAATACTGGCATCGCGAGCACCCGGCAACGAGACGCTGCGCCGTACGCCGCTCGCGTTCGATGCACTCGCATTACGCACACGAGTGTTGCCAGGTGTCGCTAACGCCGACCTGTCGGTGACAGTGCTCGGTCAGCGATTGTCGGTACCGTTCATGTTGGCTCCGGCGGGTTATCACACACGCGCCCATCCGGACGGCGAACTTGCAACTGCGCGAGCCGCTGCCAGCGTCGGCACTCTGATGGCGTTGGCCACCAACTCGGGTCATCCGATGGAGGATGTTGCGAAAGCCGCCGGCGGTCCAAAGTGGCTGCAGACGTACATCTTTCGCGATCGTGACCACACGAAGGAACTTGTCGAACGCGCCGAGGACTTGGGTTTCGTCGCCATCTGCGTCACGCTCGATGGCTATTGGCCGGCGAAACGACAGCTAGCCGCGAAGGGGAGTCGTCGTGGCGGCGAGGCGAGCGATGGCAGCCGAACACCATTGAAGGTGCTGGGCGATCCGCGAAACACGTGGGCTGATCCGGAAGCAACGTGGGCCGATGTCGAACGGCTGAAGAGCATCACGACGTTGCCGATTGTGTGCAAGGGAATCATGACGGCAGAGGACGCCCGCTTGGCCGTGAGCTGCGGCGCCGATGCAATCATCGTGTCGAATCACGGTGCTCGCCTCGGCACCACGCTTGCGAGCATCGAGGTGCTCCCGGAAGTCGTCGATGCCGTCGGCGGTCGACTCGAAATTTTTCTCGATGGCGGAGTTCGTCGCGGGGCCGATGTAGTGCGCGCGCTGGCCCTCGGCGCCAACGCAGTTCTGATCGGTCGCCCCATCTTTTGGGGTCTTGCGTACAACGGCGAACATGGGCTCGCCGATCTGCTGGATCTGCTGCGCGAAGAGGTAGAGATGTGCATGATGCTTTGTGGTCGCGCCACCATTGACTCGATCGACGGCTCCGTCGTCGCGCGAGCACCAGATTTGGAGGAACGACTATGAAGGAAACAGGCATTAGCTCCGGCGTGCGCAACGCGAGCCTGCGTCATCCAGGGAATCCCAATCCGATTCACCAGGGCACGTATCGGCCGATGGAAGCCGTCGACGGCAAGGGCGGGCTTAATCTCAGCGGACCGTATGAGCCAGTGCTCGGTTGGCCAACGGACGCGCATCCCGGTGAGTGGCGCACCGGTTCAGGGCGCGGACTCTATGTCGAATCTCCCGATCGGGTGATCGCTGTCTATGGCGGTGAGGTGCCGGCGTACGAGCAGAAGGGCGTGTGGGGTGTCAGCACGTTCCGAGATCTTCGCTTCACTGAAATCAACGCACGACTGCATCCTGGACATCGACACTGTCATGAAATCGTCGAGTACAACCGCGCCGGCGAGGTTGTCTCGTCATGGGATCAGTGGCTGGAAGTGTTTCAGGAGAACGACAAGCGGCTGGGCAGGCGAACGAAGTCGGGTCACATCAATCGAATTCGTGTGAATCGCTACGACCCTCAGCGGCACATCTGGATGGTCGCGTTGGCGAACAACGGTGTGTTCAAGTTCAGCAACGACGGTTCCGAGCTGGTGATGAAGATCGACGCGGCCAATGTTCCGGAGGAATATCACCCGTTCATCTACGCGCAAGACATTGCGTTTCTTCCGAACGGCGACTTCTACATCGCCAGCCTCCATCACCTGATGCGGTTCTCTGCCGACGGCACATTCATTCGAGCGATCGGCGGTCAAGGCGACGGCCAGTTGCAGTTCGACGAGATTCACGACATCCAGGTGCACCCCGAGACCCACGATCTCTACGTCAACGATCGTGTCAACGAGCGCATTCAGGTGCTCGATCAAGACGGCGCATTCCTCGACATGTGGAACGGATTTCAGGGGATGTATTGCTTGCGCATCACCGCCGACGGTCGCCACCTATGGATGGGCAACGGCTTCGTGCACAAGTTTTTCAAGTACGACCTGACCGGTCGGCTCATACCGGAAGCAACGTGGGGCACGTTCGGCATCGCTCCGGGAACCATCTGGGGTCCGCATTGGTTCGAGACCGATGTCGAGGGCAACCTCTACGTTGCCGAGGACTACTCGGGCCGAATGCAAAAGTTCCGACCGATGGCAACAGCCCGGCCCGACGACCCACAACTCATCGGTCCTCTCGCTCGCTAGTTAGCCCATCGACGCACCGGGAAACGGTGCCCCTTCGGGAGTGCATTCCGGATGCATGCCTCGTTCCCAAAACGCGAACGCCAACTCTTGGTCGCAGAGCCGACACAGCGGGATCGGCGCAGCGGGTGGCCGCTTGGCGAGTTCGCGGTCGCGGCGGCGCAGCATCGTTGGCATCGCCTCGGCGATCGTGGCCGTGATCGGCAAGTTAATTCCTCGCAGGCCAGCCGCGATCGCCGCTTCTTCGAGGTCGCGGCCCATGCGCTCGGACCAATCGGTACCTTGCGCAGCGCGGACCGCGCGCTTGCGGTCGTGGCGTCCCCATGTTCGGATGCCGCGGTTGTCGCCCATGCTGGCGATGACTGCCGTGGTCACATCGTTTTCCTCCAACCCGTAGGCGGCAGCCAGCCGCATCGCTTCCAGCTGTAACGCATAACTGCCGAGTGCGATCAGGTTGTTCACCAATTTGCCGACTACGCCACTTCCCACCGGTCCCATGTGAAAGATGTGCAATCCGAAAGTTTGGAACAGAGGCCAGCAATATTTGACTGCATCGTCGGGGCCGCCGACCATCAGCGTCAAGGTTCCCAGCGCGGCCTTCTCGTTGCCGCCATTGACCGACACGTCCATCACCTGCACTTCCTTCGCCGCCGCCGACTGCGCGAGCTCGACAACGGTGGATGGGCGAACGGTGCTGTGAACGAGCACGCAGGCACCCGGTTGCGCGGCGGCGACGACCATGCCACCGACCTCGCGAACCTGGACATCGCTGCCGACGACGAGCGCGATCACCTTCGATCGCGCCGCAACGTCGGCGACCGACGTGGCTGCCGTGGCACCAAGCTCGACGAGTTCGGTGACCGCTTCTGGGCGCAGGTCGAAGGCCGTCAACTGAAAACCGCCGCGCAGCACCGAGCGCGCGATCGCTCCACCCATATTGCCGACGCCAACGATGCCGATCTGCTCGTTGCGTACATCTTTCACGTGCAGTACCTCCCTGGGACTTGACGCGGTATGGGCCTCCCTGCGACTCTAGCCAGATCGGAACGATCGTTCCATGAGCCGCCTCCGAGCGGTGCGGAGGGGAAGCATGTCATCGTCGGACGCAACGCCGAGCAACGACCGAGTGGTGGTGATGGGTTGCGGCGATGTTGGTCCGTTTCACGAGCCCCTCGACGGCTACCCAACTCTTGCCAAGCCCGTCCTGGCAACGGCCGACATTCGATTCGCTCATGCCGAGAAGGTCTACTCCGAGTTGGGTGTGATGCAGTCGCACTCCGACGGGCACAACACGCGCCAACCGCCGCGCTTCGCTGCGCTGCTCGCCGACTGTGGTTTCGACGTGGTGTCGATCGCGGGCAACAAGGCGATGGACTGGGGCGCCGAAGCGATGCTCGACATGATCAAGCTGCTCAACAAAATGGGCATCAAGACCGTTGGAGGCGGCGCCAACGCCGAGGAGGCGCGGCGGCCGGCCATCTTCACGATCAACGGCGTGCGAGTTGCGTTCCTCGCGTATAGCTCGGTTCTGCGCGAGGGCTACGCCGCCACGGCTCACAACGCAGGCACAGCTCCGGTGCGCGTCGATACGTTCTACAAACCAGGAGATTGGCAGCCGGGGACGCCGCCGCTCATCATCACCATCCCGTTTGCGGGCGACGTCGAAGACATGTGTCTCGACATCGAGTCGACGAAGAAGTTGGCCGACGTCGTCATCGTCTCGATGCACTGGGGCATTCACAACATCCCGCGGGTGTTGGCTGACTATCAGCGCGTCGTTGCCAAGGCAGCGGTCAAGGCGGGCGCCGACATGATCTTTGGTCATCACCCGCACATCCCCAAGGGCATCGAGATGATCGACGGCAAGGCGTGCTTCTACAGCCTGAGCCATTTCATTTGGACTCAGCGCGAGCTCGGCAACCAGGCGCCGGGGCATGAGGGTGGGCATCGACATGGCGTCGAGCACGACCCGAACTATCCACGGCTGCCGATGGGTCCCGATGCGATGAAGAGCCTGATCGCGAAGGCAGTGGTGTCGAAGCGTGGTGTCGAGCGCGTCGGATTTTTGCCGGTGCGCATCGACACGCAATACCGACCCGAGCCGCTCTTCAATGGCGACGCCAGATTTGATGCGGCGGTCGCCGACATGGAGTGGTGTTCGGACGGGCTCGCTCACACATTCACCGTTGACGGCGACGAAGTCGTCATCACGCCCTGAGGAGACTCGCATGTACAACTTCAACGGCAAGGTCGCACTTGTCACCGGCACGTCGCGTCGCAAAGGTATCGGTTGTGCCATCGCCCTGCGGCTCGCGAGCGACGGTGCGAACGTAGTCGTCAACGATCGGCCGATCGATCGCACGAAGATCGCTCCATGGGAGAGCGATCACGGTTGGGAAGGGCTACCCAGCGTTGTACGTGAAATCGAGAAGCTCGGCAGCCGTGGTTTGGCGGTCGAGGCCGACGTCACCAAGCGAGATCAGATCGAAGCGATGGTGGCACGTGCGGTTGCCGAGTTTGGTCGTCTCGACATCCTCGTCAACAACCACAAGTTCTTCGACGCGAGCGAGGATCACTCGTTATCTCGAAGGGCAATCGTCAACCTGTCCGAGGAACTGTTCGACAGCTACATCAACGTCAACCTGAAGGGCACGTTCCTGATGTGCCAAGCCGCCGCCAACCAAATGATCAAGCAGGGAGACGGCGGAAAGATCGTCAACATCGATTCGCTCGCCGGCAAGCGACCGCGTGCCGGTATGGGTGCGTACAGCGCCTCGAAGGCAGGCATCCTTCGTCTCACCGAAGTGCTCGCCCTGGAACTCGGTCAGTACAACATCAACGTCAATGCGATAGGTCCCGGCGCTACAGCCACGTGGGGCACGTCGGGCAAAGCGATCAGTGATGCAGTGAAGGAAGGCCTGACTGAACAGGAAGCGGTCGACAAGGTGTACATCCACTCGGGTCAGTTCCCGCAGACCGGCGCGCTCGGTCGCCCCGGCCGACCAGAGGATCAAGCCAACGCCGTCGCATTCCTATGTTCGAGCGAGGCCGACTTCATCACCGGCCAGGCAATCAACGTGTGCGGGGGCCAACTGCTCGGCATGTAGAACGATCAACCCAACAGCTTTGAATCAGTCAGCCATCAAGAGAGAACAATCAAGACAGAACGACCAGAAGGGAAGGCAATGGCCAATCCACGAGGCCCGAAACCCGGTCAGACACATCTGCAACGCGATAACCAGCAGTGGATCTTCGATTATGTCGTCCAGCAATCCGGGCGCACGTATCACTGGTGGACAGGCGAAGGACGCACACTTCCCGAGTCGGTTCGTAGCCATGGCATGGTCAGCAAGCATTTGGGTCGGCAAGCTCAGGCGAAAGAGGCGAAGGCCAAGGCGGAGGCGCAAGCCGGCGATACGAAAGCGGCGCTGAAGACTTACTTCGCGGCCACGCGCGACTTCATCAAGGCGCAGCACCACATTTTCGAGCTCAACGAAGAGAAGAAGTTTCTCTACGACAGCATGCGTCGTTGCTACGACCAGGTGATGGCGCTGTGCCCTTACCAGATCGAGCGCATCGAGATACCGTTCGAAGGCTCGATCGTTGCGGGCTATCTGCACCTGTGCCCAGACGTCGGCGCAGCTCCGCTGTTGTTCTACATGCCCGGCTGCGACACCACCTGTGAGAGTTCGCCCGACCCAGTCGACAACCTGGTGCACAAGCGCGGAATGCACGTGTTCTCCTTCGACGGACCGGGGCTCGGGCAAAGCAACATGCGTGGCATCAAGCTGACGAAAGACAACTTCGAGCGAGCTGCCAGCGCCGCGCTCGATGTGCTCGTGAAACGTGACGAGATCGATGCCGGCAAAATCGTGACCTACGGCGGTGGTGCCGGTTCGTACTGGGCGATGCGGCTGGTAGCGACCGATCACCGATTGAAGGCGGCGGCGACGAAGTCGTCGTACTCCGACAAGTACTTTCTCATGAACGAAGACTCACCGCGCTACAAGCGGTTGTTTGCGTTTTTGACCCAGGCGCAAACCGAGGAAGAACTCGACGAGGTCACGTCGGCGATGACGCTCGACGGCTACATGGAAAAGATCAAGTGCCCGACATTGATGTTGACCGGTGAGTACGACCTGCGTGATCCGCTCGACGAGGTGTATCGCCTGTTCGATCAGCTAACCAACAGGGGTGAACTCTGGGTGTTTGCCGATCAGTTCCACCAGCTGCGTTTCGCTGGCGGTGTCGATGTCTACGACGTGCTGCTGGATTGGCTGCGCGATCGGCTAGCAGGTCAGCAAAACCCGAGAGAGGGCCAGGTCACGTACATCGAACCCGCCAGCGAGGGCCCAGACAGCCCAACCGCGTTCCGCAAGCGGCGCTGGTATCACTGACGTGGACCCCAATCTGTTGACCATCGCGACCACCGACGAGCTTGCGGAGGGCGACATGAAGCCGGTCGAGATCGACGGCAAGCGGATGGTGCTCGCGCGCACCGGCGACGCATTTCGGGTATTCGCGCGCGACTGTCCGCACGACTGGGCCGACCTGCTCGATGGCGCGGTCAGTAACGACACCGTGTGGTGCGGCGAGCACGGCTACGAGTTCGACCTTGCGACCGGAAAATGTGTGACGGAATATATGTCGTGCCCCGACCTGGCAGTGCTGCCCGTTGAGATCAAGGGCAGCGAAGTAATGGTGCGGCTGTGAACGAAACGGTTGTGCTGATGGGGTGCGGCGACGTCGGACCTGTCCACGGAAAGATGGCCGACTACGGCACGCTTGCCAACGCCGCGCTCTCGTCGGCAGATATCCGATTTGCGCAGTGCGAGCGTCTCTATGTCGACAGTGCTGACAGTGGGTCGAGCGAGCACGACCAGGATGTGACGCTCGGTCACGGCCCGCTGCCGCTCGACCTGATCTCGATATTCACGGCCTCTAACTTCGATGTTGTGTCGATGGCGGGGAATCACACTATGGAGTACGGCGCGGAAGCTGCGCTGGAGACGGTCGCGCAGTTTGAGAAAAGAGGCATCAGGGTCGTCGGCGCGGGACCGAACCTGAAGGAGGCATCTACGCCAGTCGTCATCGAGAAGAACGGCGTCAAGGTTGCATTCCTGGCCTACTGCTCGGTGCTCCGCGAGGGTCACGAGGCTGGTCCGAACAAACCTGGAGTTGCGCCGCTTCGTGCTCACAACACGTACAAGGCCGTTGAGTGGCAAGCCGGCATGCCGCAGCACGCAATCACAGTTCCGTATGAAGAAGATCTGCAGCAATTGGTCGAGAACATCGCCGCGACGAAACAGATCGCGGATGTTGTGGTCCTATCACTGCATTGGGGGCTGCATTACATCCCGCGCGTGCTGGCCGACTATCAACCGATCGCGGCCAAGGCCGCATTCGAGGCCGGTGCTGACCTGATCTTGGGTCATCATCCGCATGTTCCCAAGGCGATCGAGATGTACGCGGAGAATCAGGCGTGCTTCTACAGCCTCGGCAACTTCATGTTCTCCACCAACACCGGACTCAAGCCGGGGCACGTGGAGAAGCTGAAGCGCTACGGCGTGGTCGCCGATCTCGCCGAGTACCCGAATTGCCCGCACGGCGAAGACAGTCATCGCAGTCTGATCGCCAAAGCCGTGTTTTCGCGCAAAGGTCTGGAGACGGCGTCGTTCCTGCCAGTTCAAATCGACACGCAGCTGCGCCCGGAGGTGCTCACTCGCAAGCACCCGCGCTTCGACCAAAACGTCGCGTTCATGGAGTGGGCGTCGAAGGGCTACCACCATCAGTTCAAGATCGAGGGCGACGAAGTAGTCGTGACCCACTCGTAGCAGCGGCCGGCGTCGGATGGATTCGCAACTCTGCCTGCTGACGATCCATGCACATCCCGACGACGAGGCGTCGAAGGGGGCTGCCACGGTCGCGTTGTACCACGCACGCGGAGTTCGAACGGTGCTCGTCTGCTGCACCGGCGGTGAGGCTGGCGACGTCCTCAACCCGGCGATGGACAATCCCGAAGTACGCGCAACCCTGCACGAGATTCGCATGGCTGAGTTAGCGGCGTCGGCAAGGGTGATCGGGTACGACGAGGTCGTGCTTCTTGGCTATCGCGACTCAGGCATGCCTGGCACCGAAGCCAATGGTCACCCCCAGAATTTTGCAAACGCCGATCCAGCCGACGCTGTTGCTCGGCTGGTACAAGTCATTCGTCGAGTTCGTCCGCAGGTCATCGTCACCTATTCGCATGATCAGAGCATTAACGGGCATCCCGACCATGTGCGGGTGCACGAGATCTCGGTGCCGGCCTTCGGCCTAGCGGGCGCTGCTGACTATCGCGTTGATCTGGGCGTTGCGTGGAAGCCCACGAAGCTGTACTACGTGATGCGTTCAAGTGCGCGGGTCACGGAGCGTCACGCGGCCTTCTTGAAGCTCGGTCTCGAGTCGCCGTACGACGCCGAACGACTCGAGCGCCCGGCTCAGGACGATCGCATCACTACCCGGATCCCAGTTCACGATCACCTCGACGTACGCGCCGCCGCGCTGAGGGCACACGCGACTCAGATCGACCCATTGTCGAATCGCTGGTTCGGCCTCCCTGACGAGGTCGAGCGCCTGATCCATCCGTTCGACGAGTACCAACTCGCGCGCGGTCCGGTACCGCTGCACTCAGTCGAACACGACCTCTTCGCGGGCGTAGCCGTGTGACGGTTTGGCTAAATCCCGTAGAACGCTTTCGGGTTGTCCCACAGGATCTTGCGCGGACCGTCCGGTGACAGCACTCCATTCGCGGCCAACTCGCGCAGCTTGCGGACGAAACCAAGTTCCTGCGAAGGGTCGGCGTGGCTGTAGTCGGATCCAACCAACAGGTGGTCTTCATCGATGTAGTTCAGGATCGTGGCGAAGTCTTCGTCAACTTCGCACGTGGTGTAGATGCGATTCGGTTCGAAGACCTGGGCTGGATACTCGGGCTCGACGCGCTGTGCGCGCGCCCGGTTGAGAAGTCGCCGCTTGTAAATATGGTCGACCAGCATGACCCACGACGCGCCAACCTCGACGCAACCCCAGCGCAACGTCGGGAACTGCGTGGTGAGCCCGCGATTCAAGACGACAGAGATGCCGTTGACCGGCGGTCCCTTCGAGTCGATGAAATCAGACTCGGGTGATGTGCCCGCCGCCGTCGATGTCGTGAACCGTCCCGTTCCCTGGTGAAAGCAGATCGGCAAGTTCAAGCGTTCGGCCTCGGCGTAGATAGGGAAGAAGGCTTCATCCCAGACCGCCATTCCCATTTCCTCGTCACCCTTCTTCAGCACGCCACACGCACCGTTGTCCTTCGCGAAGCGCAACTCGGCGAGTGCGTCGGCAGGTGAGCCGTACGGCAGCACACAAACCCAGCGCAGTCGACCATTCGTCTGTGCGGTTCGATCTGCCATCCATCGGTTGTAGCTATGCGTGAGTGCACGTTCCACCTCGGGTCGAGTCGAGATGCCCCTGTTGAAGAGCGTTGGATAAATCACGTGCACATCGACACCGAGCTCGTCCATATGTGCCAGACGCGCGGCCACATCGTGCAGCTCGCGAGTGGCGGTCGTCGTCTTGGTCACAATGTCGCTGCGTTTTGCCTTGTGCAGCGTGTGCCCGTCGATCAGCCAATAGTCGCGCGGTGCTGTCGGGTTGTCGAACTGACCATGGCGCGGTCGTTCGATCGCGG
>JANWKM010000099.1 GCA_025451395.1 Ilumatobacteraceae bacterium | reverse complement strand
TTACGGCCGTGGCAACCGGCACGTAGACGCCGACCAGGTCGACGACCAGGTTCATCGGGACGCTGCGGAATATGTCGACGGTTCCGTCGGCACCGAGCTTGACGTGCGTCATGTTCGCGATGACGCGGCCGGGCTGGTCGGCGTTCACGTTCGATGTACCCGGCAACGGGGCACCGCCGGCGTACACCGTTGCGTAGCCCCAAGCCGACGAACCGGCGATGGTGACGTTGAGCACCGCGATCGTTGCGTTGCTCGGAACTCCCGGCTGACCGAGGATGCCGATGCGAATGACGTTGGCTGAAATGGAGGTGAAGCCGCCGAATGAACTGGATGTCGGCCGCGTGTCAGCCAGTCGGAGCGGGGGAACAGCGACGTACTTCGACGCACCCGCGGGTGGTGGGTTCGCAGCGGGCGCTGGCAAACCAGAAATAGCCGAGTCGGGCGCGACGCCATGCGCGACCGCGGGGACGGAAAGCCCAACGGGGAGCAATGAGCAGGTCGCCCACAGCGCAATTGTCCGAGTTCTGATCTTCAAGCGAGGGACAACCACAACGGAGAGACACTACCCATCAGAGGAGGTACAGAAACGTCGCGGCGAGTTAGGGCTCGATGAAAATGCATTCGCCGGGGCATTCCTCGGCGGATTCGATGACCGCGTCGAGGCGGCTATCGGCGAAGCCGGCCATACCATCGGCACCCTGCGGGTTGCCCTTGGCAGTGGCATAGATGGTGTCGCCTTCGCGCACATAAGCCAGGCCGTCGTCGAGCAACGTGAATACGTCGGGGGCAATTTCCTCGCACAGTCCGTCGCCCGTGCAAAGATCCTGGTCGATCCACACCTTCATTGGGTCATGCTCCTCTAACGGTCGGACCTCCCGCATTGAAGGGCCGAACGCTGCGAAGCATACCTGCGGGCACCCCTACGAACACGGTTTCGCTGCGCAATGCGCCGCCTGTCACGTGGTGCGTCGGTGTAGCTTCGAGATATGAGCGATGGCGACCAAGCGGAGTCGGTGGCGGTCCTGCAGGCGCAGGCCGTCGTGCTCGCGGAAGAGATCGAACAGCTACGCCAAAAGCTGGCTGAGGGCCCCAAGCGTCAGCGGGCGCTCGAGGAACGGTTGCTGGAGACCAAGGGTCAGCTAGCCCACGCCGTCTCGCAGAACGAGAAGCTCAGCTACACGCTCCGAGAGGCCCGCGAACACATCTCCGCGCTGCGCGACGAGGTCGAGAAGCTGACCCAACCGCCGTCGGCGTACGGCGTGATCGTCGGCAAGAACGACGACGGCACCGTCGACGTGCTGACCAGCGGGCGCAAGATGCGCGTGGCGCTGCATCCCGACATCGATCACGACGAAGTCGACCGCGGGTCGGAGGTCGTGCTCAACGAGAGCTTCAACGTTGTGCAGGCGCGCCACCCAGAGATCACCGGCGAAGTGGTGACGATCAAGGAACTGCTCGACGACGGGGTGCGTGCGCTGGTGGTCGGTCGCGCCGACGAAGAACGCGTGTGCGAACTCGCCGACGTATTGCGTGGAGTTCACCTGCGCAGCGGCGACAGCATGCGTCTCGACACGCGCAGCAACATGCTGTTGGAGAAGTTGCCGCGGCCAGAGGTAGAAGACCTGTTGCTGGAGGAAGTGCCCGATATCTCCTACGCCGACATCGGCGGCCTCGACGAGCAGATCGAGCAGATCGCCGACGCCGTCGAACTGCCATTCCTGTACAGCGATCTGTTCGCCGAGCATCAGCTGCCGGCGCCGAAAGGCATCCTGCTGTACGGCCCACCAGGTTGCGGCAAGACGCTGATCGCGAAAGCGGTCGCCAACTCGCTCGCCAAGAAGGTCGCCGACAAGACCGGCGGCGAGAAGGGTCGCAGCTACTTCATCAACATCAAGGGTCCGGAACTACTGAACAAGTACGTCGGCGAAACCGAGCGACAGATCCGCCTCGTCTTCCAGCGCGCCCGTGAGAAGAGTGAAGAGGGGTGGCCGGTCATCGTCTTCTTCGACGAGATGGATTCCATGTTCCGCACGCGCGGCTCGGGCATCTCGTCCGACATGGAGAGCACGATCGTGCCGCAGTTGCTTGCCGAGATCGATGGTGTCGAGGGTCTGCGCAACGTCATCGTGATCGGCGCGACCAACCGCGAGGATCTCATCGACCCGGCGATCCTGCGCCCCGGCCGCCTCGTCGTGAAGATCAAGATCGAGCGACCGAACGACGTCGCCGCGCGACTAATCGTCAGCCAGTACCTCACCGACGAGATCCCGATTGCTGCTGGTGCCAACGTGCCCGAGATGATCGAGCAGACGGTCGAGGCGATGTACGCGGCCGACACCGCGAATCAGTTCCTCGAGGTCACGTATCAGAACGGTGATAAAGAGACCCTGTACTACAAGGACTTCGCGTCTGGCGCGATGATCGAGAACATCGTGCGCCGCGCCAAGAAGCTGGCCATCAAGCGCGTGATCGCGGGCGGCGAACGTGGTGTCGGATTGCAGGATCTGCTCGACAGCATCAGGCAGGAGTACAAGGAACACGAAGATCTGCCCAACACCACTAACCCCGATGATTGGGCAAAAATCAGCGGCAAGAAGGGTGAGCGCATTGTCTTCATTCGCACGCTCACTAAAGGCCTCGAGCAACAGGGTCGCGAGGGCGGACGTGCTATCGAGCGAGTGGCGACCGGTCAGTACCTCTAGCCGGTTACGTTAACGGCTATGGCGATTCCGAAGGTCTGCGGCATCGAGACCGAGTACGGCATTTTCGTGCGCGGACCGGTCAGCGATGCCGTCAGTAACCCGGTCGCAGCATCTTCGATGCTGATCAACGCCTACCTCTCTGCCAATACTCGCAAGGTCGGTTGGGATTTCGAGGACGAGCACCCGGGAACCGATGCACGCGGTTTCAGCGTCGACGACCTGCTGGCGCCAGAAGTCGAGACACATCTCGTCAACGCGGTGCTGACCAACGGTGCCCGCTATTACGTCGATCACGCGCACCCGGAGATCAGTACACCCGAATGCCTGACCGCGCGTGAAGCGCTCACGTTCGACCGAGCCTCGGAGGAGATCGTGCGCGCCAGCATGAAGGCCGCGGCCGCGATGTTGCCCGAAGGTGCCGAGATCCTGTGCCACAAGAACAACTCAGATGGCAAGGGCAACAGCTATGGCTGCCACGAGAACTATTTAATGGCGCGCGACGTTCCATTCGGCCGCATCGTCCATCAGGTCACGCCGCATTTCGTAACGCGACAGATCGTGATCGGCGCCGGCAAAGTGGGCTGCGAACTCTCTGGCGCCTCGGCTGCCGAGGTGCCATTCCAAATCAGCCAGCGCGCCGACTTCTTCGAGGAAGAGGTCGGTTTGGAAACCACGCTGAAACGCCCGATCGTCAACACGCGCGACGAACCGCATTGCGACCCCGACAAGTATCGACGTCTGCACGTCATCGTCGGCGATGCGAACATGAGCGAGACCGCGACACTGTTGAAGGTCGGAGCAACCGCCATCGTGTTGGCGATGATCGAAGACGACGTGCTCGGCGACGACTTCGCGCTGGCGAACCCCGTGGCCGCCATTCGCCAGGTCAGCCACGACCCGTCGTTGCACCGCACGATCCTGCTGCGTGACGGGCGACGCGTGACGGCACTCGAGTTGCAGTGGGGACTGCTCGAGCGAGCGCATAAGTACGAGCAGGTCCATGGCCTGGCGGCGGTCGATGAGGAAGTCGGCCACGACGTGCTCGAGCGGTGGGAGTCGATATTGGCCGGGTTGGAACACGATCCCGACTCGGTGGCGCATCAGGTCGACTGGGTCGCGAAGCGTCGACTGGTCCAGGCGTACGCCGAACGTCACGATGTCCGCATGGGTGACTCACGCTTGAAGGCGCTCGACCTGCAGTATCACGATCTGCGTCGCGATCGCTGTCTCGCGTTGCGCGTCGGCCTCGACACGCTCGTTGATCAGGCTGCCGTCGACGCGGCGATGACCAATCCGCCCACCACGACGCGGGCGTACTTTCGTGGCCGCTGCTTGGCGAAATGGCCGGAGCAGATTGTTGCCGCCAACTGGGACAGCCTGGTGTTCGATCTCGGCCGCGATCCCTTACGGAGAGTGCCGATGATGGAACCGTTGCGTGGTACGGCGGAATCGGTCGCTAGCTTGATCGACGAGAGCGAGACCCCAGCTGACCTGCTGGCCAGGTTGGGTGGCTAACCGCAATCTGAACGACAACGAAGGGACAACGACTGGCTGAGCGCACGCAGAAGCAGAAACCGACACCGACTCGTACCGACGAGTCCGTCGACGATGCCCCGGCTGTCGCCGCCACCGGCGACAAGTTAAAGGCAGAACTCGACGATCTCCTCGACGAGATCGACGGTGTGCTGGAAACCAACGCCGAGGACTTCGTGAAGTCGTACGTCCAAAAGGGCGGCCAGTAAATTCATGTCAATGCCCATGTTCCAGCCTGGTGCTGACCCGGGCAGCAGCTTCCCTGAACTACTGAAGCGGGTTGGGCTGGCGTCGGCGAGTGGCGACTCGGCGGGCGATCTGTCGGTACCGCACGCGACGACGTGCGTTGCGCTGCGCTACACCGACGGCGTCGTGATGGCTGGCGATCGGCGCGCGACGAGTGGCAACCTGATCAGCCATCGGAGCATGGAGAAGGTGGTGCAGGCCGACGAGTTCAGCGGTGTCGCGATCGCCGGTGCTGCCGGACCCTCGATGGAGATGGTCAAGCTGTTTCAACTGCAACTCGAGCATTACGAAAAGGTCGAGGGCGGCTCGCTCAGCCTGGAAGGTAAGGCCAACCAGCTCAGCATGATGGTGCGCGGCAACCTGCCGGCAGCCCTGCAGGGAATGGTGGTCGTTCCGATCTTCGCCGGCTACGACGTCCGTCGCGGCAGCGGTCGCCTGTTCACCTACGACGTGACCGGTGGTCGCTACGAAGAGCACGACTACGTCGCCACTGGCTCGGGCATGTTGCATGCCGGCACGGCAGTCAAGATCGGATGGCGCGACTCACTCGATCGCGCAGCAGCGATCGCCCTGGCGTGTCGCGGGTTGTGGGAAGCCGCCGACGCCGACTCTGCAACCGGTGGTCCCGATGCGTTGCGCGGTATTTACCCGACGGTCGCGACGATCACCGCTGCCGGTTGGACTCGAGTCGCCGATAGCGAGCTGGCAACGGTCTTCGAATCAATCGCCACCGAAGTGCGTGCGCGATGACTGGATTCGTCCAATGACAATGCCCTTCTACGTAGCACCTGAACAGGTGATGAAGGATCGTGCCGATTACGCGCGCAAGGGAATCGCCCGCGGCCGGGCGTTGGTGGCGGTCCGTTACGCCGAGGGCATCGCACTCGTTGCCGAAAACCCCAGCAACACGCTGCGCAAGATCAGCGAGATTTACGACCGCATCGCGTTCGCGGGCGTCGGTAAGTACAACGAGTTCGATCAGCTGCGAGTCGCGGGCGTTCGCGCTGCTGATCTAAAGGGCTATCAATACAGCCGCGACGATGTCGACGCGCGCAGTCTGGCCAACAACTACGCGCAGATCCTGGGCCAGATCTTCACTCATGAGATGAAGCCGATGGAGGTCGAGATTCTCGTCGCCGAAGTCGGCATCACACCCGAGGGTGATCAGCTGTTCCACATCCTCTACGACGGCACGGTCGTCGATGAGCGTCACTACACAGTTCTCGGGGGCGATGCGGAAGCGATCGGTGGCCATATGAAAGAGCACTTCGCCGACGGTCAACCCCTCGAAGCAGCTGTGCGACAGGCAACGACGGCTCTCGCCGGCACCGAGCGCACGCTGACAGCAAACGACCTCGAGGTTGCCTTGCTGAGTCGCACCAACGGGCGTCGGTGTTTCCGTCGTTTGTCCGACGACGAAGTTGCCACCGCTCTGGCGGGGTGACCCGTGTCGCATGCGGGCGGCGTCGATCTCAACAGTGATGTCGGTGAAGGCTTTGGACACTGGCCCGGTGGACCCGACGAAGAGCTGATGCCGTTACTGACATCGGTGAATGTCGCGTGCGGGTTTCATGCTGGAGATCCATCGATCATGCGTCGCACGTGTCACTTCGCTCGCGCGCACAACTGCGCGATCGGGGCGCAGGTAAGTTATCCCGACCTCGCTGGCTTCGGCCGCCGCTTCATCGATATGCGCCCCACCGAGCTCACCGATGCGGTCGTATATCAACTTGGTGCACTCGAGGCGTTCGCTCATTCCAGCGATTCGCGGGTGCGGTACGTCAAACCGCACGGCGCGCTGTACAACACGATCGTTGAGCACGAGGCGCAAGCTCTGGCGGTGGTCGACGGGCTGCGCGACTACAACGCCGAGCTGCCGATGTTGGGCCTTCCCGGCTCGGCTGTGCAGCGCGCCTGCGAAGCCGCGGGTGTGCGCTTCGTCACGGAAGGCTTCGCGGATCGCGCGTACACACCCGAGGGACGCTTGGTCCCGCGCACGCAAGCGGGCGCGCTGATCACCGATCCCGCCGCCGCCGCGAATCAGGCCGTGCGGTTGGCGAAGTCGGGCGTCGAGTCGATATGCGTGCATAGTGATACTCCGGGTGCGGTGGCGATCGTTGGCGCAGTCTCGAAGGCGTTGATCGCTGCCGGATACCAGTTGCAGCCGTTCGCGCGGTGAAGCTGCTGCCATACGGCCCGACAGCAGTACTGGCGGAGTTCGATTCGCTCGCCGACGTGATGGCCGCTGCAACGTCCTGGCAGGCTGCGGCGTTTCCCGGTGTTGTCGAGGTCGTGCCGGCGGCACGCACGGTGTTGGTGGTCCACGATGCGACGTTCGATCGCGAGTCGCTGCAGCACCCGATCGCGGTGGCAACAGCCCGCCCGACTGGTGAACTGGTCACGGTCGACGTGGTCTATGACGGCGAAGATCTGGCGGCCGTCGCGGAGGCAGTGGGGGTGGCACCCGAGGACGTCGTGCGAATTCATTCCAGCGCCGAGTATGTGTGCGCGTTTTGCGGATTCATGCCCGGCTTCGGTTATCTCACCGGCCTCGACGAGCGATTGGTATTGCCACGACGCGCGACGCCTCGTACGCGCGTCCCGGCGGGGAGCGTCGCGATCGCGGCCGAGTTCAGCGCTGTCTATCCGCGCGAGAGTCCCGGTGGTTGGCATCTTCTTGGGCACACCGACGCGACGATGTGGGTCGATGATCGCGAGCCACCAGCGCTCCTCCCGCCGGGCACACGCGTGAAGTTTCAGCCGCGAAGTTCACGACAATGATCACCGTTCGTTCGTGGGGCGTCGCGGGCAGCATGGTCGACGGTGGGCAGCCCGGCCGTATGTGGTTGGGCAAAAGCCGCGGGGGTGCTGTCGACCTCGACTCACTGCTGCTGGCAAACCGACTCGTCGGCAACGCCACGTACGCGTCGGCCTACGAAAGCTCCGGTGGCCTCCTACTGGAACTCAGCGAGCCGACCGTCATCGCGATCACGGGCGCAGTGGCAGACGTCAGCGTCACCGACGGACCAGCGATCGGCTGGGGGAGCGCGGCGCTGTTACCCGCGGGGTGCACGCTGCGAGTTGGTCGGCTGCTCGACGGAGCTCGCGTCTACGTCGCTGCCCGCAGCGCCGACGCCGCGGCACAACCGGTCGCCGACTTGGTACCGCGACCAGCACCGCTCACCACTGTTGACGTGTGGCCAGGACCTCGCTGTGATTGGTTCGACGACCACGCGTGGAGCGTGCTGTGCTCGTCGGCATACGCCGTGACCACAACCAGCCGCGTCGGCGCTCGGTTGACGGGTCCAGTGCTCGAGCGGTCGCGCCTC
>JANWKM010000098.1 GCA_025451395.1 Ilumatobacteraceae bacterium | reverse complement strand
TCGCAGGTATCGGTGGCGCGTTCCTAGCGTCGCGCGTCAACTCGGTCGACCCCAACACCGGTGCCAACGACACCCTTCTCCTCGCCGTCGGCTCGGCCGTGATCGGCGGCACGTCGCTGTTCGGCGGCAAGGGTCGCATGCTCAACGCCGTTCTCGGCGGGTTCGTGCTCGCATTGATTCCGAACGGACTGACGCTGGTGGGCAAGAAAAAATTGCCGCTCGTCGGCCAACTCGACTTCTCGAGCTCGGGCATCAAGTTCATGTGTGCGGGATTGGCACTGCTGCTGGCGTCTTCGGTCGACGCGCTCAGCCGCAAGCGTTCTACCTGATGTACGCAGCGATAGATCCCGGGCGACCCGTTCGCTGGGGTTTCATCGGCGCCGGTGGCATCGCCGACAAGCTGGCCAACGACATCGGACTGACCGAGGGCAACGTCGTAGTCGCAGTCAGCGCGCGCGATGCCGGTCGTGCCGCCGACTTCGCCAAGCGGCACGGTATCGAGCGCAGCTACGGCAGCTACAAGGAGTTGGTCGCCGACGACGGGGTCGACGTCGTCTACATCGCAACCACGCATCCCGGTCACAAGTCGCAATCACTGATGGCCATCGAGGCGGGCAAATCGTTGCTGATCGAGAAACCGGTTTGTCTTAATGCCGCCGACGCCCGCGAGGTTTTTCGAGCTGCCGTCAGTGCCGGTGTGTTCGCGATGGAGGCGATGTGGATGCGGTGCAACCCGCTGGTGTTGCGCGCAGAGCAACTGATCGCGGAGGGAGCTATCGGCGAGGTGCAGGGCGTGCGGTTCGAGTTCGGCCTGGGCATACCTTTCGATCCCACTCATCGGTTGTTCGAGTTGGCCAACGGTGGGGGCGCGTTGCTCGACCTCGGCATCTATCCGGCGAGTTTCGCGTTCCACTTCCTCGGTCTTCCCGACGAAGTCCGAACAGTCGGGACTCTGTCGCCGACGGGAAGCGACGACATCGTTGCGATGCAATGGATCTACGCCGACGTGCCTCGAGCCGATCTGTGGTGTTCGGCCACTGTCCACGCGCCGAATAAGTCGGCGATTCGCGGGACCAAGGGCTGGCTCGAGTTCCAGCCGATGGCATGGCGGCCGACCGGACTTATCGTTCACAACGCGGACGGCGAATACCTCATCCCCGATCCGCTCGATGGACACGGGTTCGGCTACACCGCGCAGGTTCTCGAGGTCGAACGATGTCTACGCGAGGGACTGACCGAAAGTCCGCTCGTGCCGACGGCGGACACGATCGCCATCCTCGAAATTCTCGACGGTGCTCGCGCCGCAGTGGGCGTCGTCTACCCCGGAGAGAAGGGATCACGATGACGACATTGCACATTGAACACCCGATCAACGACTTCAAAGTCTGGAAGGCGGCATTCGATCGGTTCGCCGAGTTCCGCATGAAAGCCGGCGTCCGCGGGCACCGACTGCAGCATCCGGTCGGTGACCCTCGGTTCATGATCATCGATCTCGACTTCGACAATGAGGACAGCGCCGAGGCGTTCCTGACGTTTCTGCGATCGAATGTCTGGGCGCAACCGGAGAACTCGCCCGGGCTTGCGGGAACGCCAATCGCTCGAATCTTCGAGGACACGTCTCAGCAATAGTTACTGTGTGACTATTCTTGGTGTATGACCAAGACACAGCGGCTTTTCCTTTCAGCGTCCGTTCTGCTCGGCTTCATGGTTGCCTCGTGCGGGGATGACTCATCCGACTCGTCGGCGAGGGGGACCTCAGGCGACGTGGTGGTGTTCGCGGCAACGTCGCTGACGGCGGCGTTCACCGAAATCGGCGACGCCTTCATGGCTGAGAACCCGGACACGAACGTGACCTTCAACTTCGCGGCGTCGTCAGAGTTGGTGACCCAGATCGGTGAGGGGGCACCGGTCGACGTGTATGCATCGGCAGACCTGAGCAACATGACCAAGCTCACCGACGCGGGGAACAACGCGACCGAACCGGTCGTGTTCGCCACCAACGTGTTGTCGATCATCGTCGGCCCGGGCAACTCGAAGGGGATAACCGGCGTCGCCGACCTGGCGAATGACGATCTGATCGTCGTCGTCTGCGCTCCGGAGATTCCGTGCGGGAAGTACACCGCGCAGATCTTCGAGAACGCAGGTGTCACGGTGACTCCGAAGTCGCTGGAGGAGAATGTGAAAGGCGTCGTCAGCAAGGTGACCTTGGGCGAGGCCGACGCTGGCATCGTGTACGTGACCGACGTGACTGCTGCAGGCGACAAGGCTGCCGGCGTGGAGATCCCGGCTGACATCAATGTGCTCGCCGAGTATCCGATCGCCATGACCAAGGAAGCCGGGAACCCGGAGGGGGCGCAGGCGTTCATCGACTTCGTGAACAGCGCGCGCGGCCAAGAGATCCTCGCCACGTACGGCTTTCTTGCGCCATGACGGGTCGTTTGCTGCCACGCCGTTTACTGCTCGGTGAGTTGGCGTGCTTGGGAATTCTCTACCCGACGCCGACCCACGGGTTTGCAATCGCGGCACGCCTCAAGACGAGTGGCGACGTCGGCCGCGTGTGGTCGCTCTCGCGGGCGCTCACCTATCGCTGCCTCGACGAGCTCACGGTTCGTGGCTTCATCCAGCCCGTTGGCGAAGAACCAGGCATCGCTGGTGGCAACCGAACCATCCTCGCCGCCACGCGCACCGGTCGAGTGCATCTTCGTAAGTGGGTGGCGACACCGGTTGTGCACCTGCGCGATTTACGCAGTGAACTGCTGCTGAAGCTGATCATCGCCGAGACCTGTGAGATCGACGTCACGTCGATGCTCGAACTGCAGCGCACCCACATTGCGCAAGTGGCCGACGCGATCACCAATCAGATCAAAAGTGAACCCGGCGATGTGGTTGCGCTTTGGCGAAGCGAATTCTTGAACGCCTCACTCCGCTTCCTCGACCGTCTTCCATCTACGATGGCATCGTGAGCCGTCCCGTCGAGTTAGCCGACGTCAGGCGCCGCGTGACCGAGTTCGGCGAGCGTGCCAGTCTGATCACCGTGAACGCCGACAACCGACCGCACGTCGTGAGCGCGGTGATTGCGTTCAATGGTGATCGTCTGCACGCTCGAGTCGGTTCGCGATCAAGAACTAACGCTGCTGCGCATCCGCAGGTCACGTTGACATGGCAGCCGCCTTCGGGCGGCGAATACATGCTGATCCTCGATGGATTCGTCGAGGCCATCGGCGACCCGGGCACCGATGGCGTGGCCGAGATGACCGTGCGGGTCGAGAGTGGCATCCTGCACCGGATGGCTGAGCTGCCGACAGCAGGCCCGAGCTGCGTTGCCCTCTGATGATTGACGCGTGAGCGCGCCGGGTATGCCCGCGAAGTGAGGCTTCGAGGGGTCATTGCTGTCGGGTGCATACTTCTTGGCACGGCTGGATGTTCGCAGTCGCCATCCACGGCCGATGCCGAGACCGTTGTGCTGATCGGAGATTCGTTGGCGGATCAGGCCGCGCAGTACCTTGCTCCGCTGCTTCCCGCGCGAACGCTGGTGCCGAAGTTCCTCGGCGGCACCGCACCGTGTGACTGGTTGCAAAATGATCTGAAACTCAATTCCGATAGCGCGGTGGTGATCTCGTTCTCGGGCAATTCGATCACTCCCTGCATGGGTGATGGCGCTGGTGGGTTCCTGGTCGGTGAAGCACTCATCGACAAATACCGGGCGGACGTCAGCACTCTGATCGAGCAAGCTCGATCGGCGGGAGCTCCAGTGTTGCTAGTCGGGCAACCGATTCGGGGTGAGCCCCTGCCGGCTGACGGCGTCGTTGATGCGCTCAATGCGACGTACACCGACCTCGCCAACGCGGACGGAGTCGCGTTCGTCGATGCAGGCGCGGCGGTTGAGAATTCGGATGGCTCGTTCGCTCACACTTTGCCGTGCCAAGCGGACGAAGCGGAGTGCGATGTGTCGGGCAGCAACGTCGTGCGCAGCGACGACGGACTGCACTTCTGTCCCGGCGCGCCTCCGCCGGGACCGTGTCAGGTGTATTCGTCTGGAGCGTTCCGATTCGCGAAGGCAATCGCCGACGCGATCCTCAACTCGTGATCAGACCCCCGGAATCCGGAGCAGCAGCAACTGGCCACCTTCGCGTTTGAACGTGAAGTCGGGTTGCCCGTCGTGGTTGTTGTCGTCGCCGGGGGCCTTCTCGACCCACAAAGTGTGTGCTTGAACGTTGATGAGAAACGCCCCCGCACCGAACGCCGCCGAAGCGTCGACAATGCCGGTGGTTTCCCATGCGCCCCAGTTCCCCGCGGGCCGGCCGTCGACGTCGGTCGCGCCGCCGTCCGCCGACTGATTGATCTTTAGCACCACCTCTGGTGTTCCCGAGAACGGGACGTACCAGAGACGCGCGGTCGTAGCTGCGGGGTCCGAGATCTGCTGGGCGGCAGTGAATTGCTGACTCGAACCAGGGTCCTCGGTCAGTAACAGGCCCGTGGCGGTGGTCTCGATGTTGTCGGGTTGATGCACCTCGTTCAGCGTCTTGACCGGGTTGTCGTCACCTTCGACCTGCACGGTGAGTGATGTCACGACCGTCGGGTCGTTAGGGTCGAGCACCATCTTCCACACCCGGCCGTTGGTGGACCGGAAGTTGGGCGTGTCCAGGCTCTGGGCGGGGGTGCGACCGCGGCCCGAATCGACGATGTACACGACGTTGCCCATTCCGGGTCGCTTGTCGTAGGCGATGTCCTCGACGCGCACGAACTGGAACACGTTGTTGAGGTCGCTCCAGTACTCGAGCACCCATTGCGGACCGTCGATCCCGAGTGGGGCGACCGAGCGGAGGTCGCGTTGCCAACTTCCGTCAGTGGGTGGCAACGGGTAGCCGAAATCGGCTGCGTGCACCTCGGTGCCGTCGGCGTTGAGTCCGGTGGCGATGTTCTTGGGCACCTTGAGGAAGTGACCCGTCACCACCGTTCCGGAACCCGGGACCACTTGGTAATAGTTCTTCACGCCAGGGGTGTCGGAGACGAATGCCCACAGGTCTCCGTCGTCCGCCAGCAGCGCGTCGGTGCTGGGTGCGATGTATGAGTAGAGCTGCGACTGCGACGGCACAACGCCAAGCCCGGCCACGCCGGTCAACGGACCACTGGTGAAGGTGTCGTCACCGGAGACCACGACTGGGTAGCCGTAGCCGGGGATCGCCACATTGTTCTCGTGGTTATGGCGCCCCATGCCGTAGATCGCCTGTGATTGACCCGTCCGCACGTCGAGCGCGACGACAAGACCGTTTTCACTCTCGTCGGCAGCCCCAATGGCCGGAGGCCAGGATGCTTCCTGCCGGATCACATAGTCGGGCGACTCCTCGTTCGTGAAGAGGATCTCCCTGTCGAAGCCTTCAGCGCTCGTTGCCAAAAAGTTCGAGCAGAACCGCTGATAGCCGGCGCTGCTGTTGATCGCGAATGATCCGTGCAGCACTCCAGCAGAGTGTTGATTGAGGCTCAACTTGCTGAGCTGCGAGTTGTCGAAGTCGCTCTCGCCATTGGCTGCGGTGGGAGCGGCCGTGACATACGGAAATGGCACCTTGCTCGTCTCATGGTTGATGTACAGGTCGACGCGGCCCTGACCGCGGGTCCGAACGGAGATACCGTCAGGAATCGCCTCGAAGCGGTAGCCACTGTTAAGCGTGTCGCCAACCGTCATTATCGGTGTGACTTCGACGCCAGATTTCACGGCGGTCACCATTGATGGCTGCGCGGTTTGGAAACCGCTGTTGTTGTCACCCGCGTCGACCGTTGTCGGTGCTGGGGCAACTGCTGCTAGCAACACAACACTGATGAATACCTTCGACTGTCTTTTCATGGCTACCTCCGAAGACTCGTGGATGGCCACGTTTTAGCAGATGGCGACGGGCTCGAATTCCGGGCTCTAGCCCAGCTTCTGGCGGAGCAAAGGAAACACTTCCTTCTCTTCTTCCTCAACGTGGTGAGCAATGCCAGCCTCGACCATTGCAACGGCTGCTCCGAAACCGGGCTTGCCGACCATGTCGTCGAGTTGCCGTAATCCTTTGCGTGCAAGGTCGTGTTCGATCTCCGCCTCCACATCCATGTCGAGGTCGACGCGCTGCAGTTCCGGATAGACGCGTGCTTCCTCGAGCCGCATGTGTTCGGCCATCTTCACGCGGAACATGTCCACGAGGGGCTGTTGCTTCGCAGCAGTGGTGGCTTTGCGTAGCTGTTTGAGGATTCGTTCGGCTTCGCGGTGCTGCTGCTCGAGCCTGTCCAAGAGTACGAGGTCCATATCGGTTCCTTCCGGGAGTGCGCCCGCCCGTTCCGTACCCGCCGTCGGTTTACGTGAAACCTCTGTGGGGATAATTTGCGGGGGTGGACGTCGAAGTGATCGATTGGTTGTTGCTGGGAGATCCCGCGATTCGCTGGCAGGTGCTGCGCGATCTGACGAAGGCCACGCCGTCGAAAATTGCTGCCGAGCGAGCGCGGATCGAGTTCGAGGGCTGGGGTGGGCAACTGCTGGCGCTCGAAGACGCGAATGGGATGTGGGACGGAGGTGCGTGCTTCCCCGCCGATTATCGCGGCGGCGAGCCTGGACAACCGTGGACGGCGACGATGCACACCTTGCAGACGTTGCAGATCTTCGGCCTCGACCCAGCGTCGGAGGCAGCGCGTCGCGCGACTCGTTTGGTCGCCGAGAACGGGCGTTGGGAGCACGACGGGCAGCGGTACTTCGACGGCGAGGTTGAGCCGTGCATCAACGGCCGAACAATCGACACCGGCGCGTGCTTCGGGATCAACATCGCGCCGATCGTTGAGCGGATCGTCGGGGAGCGACTCGACGACGGTGGCTGGAACTGCGAAGCGGAGAACGGATCGGTGCGCACGTCGTTCGATACGACGATCAACGTGCTCGACGGTCTGCTTGAGTTCGAGCGCGCGACGGGCGGCTCTGCCGCGGCGAGTGAAGTGCGCCGTAGCGGAGAGCAGTACCTCCTCGAACGCAGGCTATTCCGTCGCAAGAGCACGGGCGACGTGGTGAATCTTCAGTATCTCGACTTCGCGTTTCCGTATTACTGGCACTACGACGTGCTACGCGCACTGGACTATTTCCGTCGCGCGCAAGCGGACAGGGATCCGCGATTGGCGGAAGCCGTCGAAGTCGTGCGGTCCAAGCGGCAGGCCGATGGCCGGTGGTTGCTCGACCGTGTCCATCCGGGTCGCGTCTATTTCGACCTCGAAGATGGCGTGGGATCACCCAGTCGCTGGAACACGCTCCGCGCCCTGCGAGTGCTCGACTGGTGGGACAAAGGGCCGCCCGCCGCGACGGCTGACGAGGGGTAACAGCGAGAACAGGCCTTCAGCAAACCCGCCCGGATGCCGATACAAGGACTGCATCGCATCCAACGTTGCGGCGGTTGAGTGTCGGAAGTCGACCACCTCCACCTTTCAGTAGTGGAGGCAACATGGCGCAACTCAAGCGGGCGAGCCTTGCGGTTCCAAGCGCCGCTGCCCCGGTGTACCAAGTCAGGACCTTTGGTGATCGGACAATCTCTCCGCAGCGCCTCGCAGGTGTCTCGGGCGCGATCATCACCCTTGTCGTCGGAGTTGCGTGCGTGGCCCTCGGTCTATCGGTCTTCTGGAAAGGAGACGCATCGGAGACGGCCGCCGGCTTCTGGCCGCCGGCCGGAGCAGCACTTGTCGCGTTTCTCGTCGTCCCGTACCGAAGATGGGGATGGGTGTTCGCAGGAGTGTGCGTCCCAACGGTGCTCGGCCTTGCGTTTGGGCTCGCCCCGCTGGCCCCCGCGCTTTGGTGGGCTGCCGGCAATTGTGCCGAGCCGGCGTTCGCGGCCGTGGTGTTGCGCAGGTTCACCGGATCCCCGCACCGGACATCCAGTCGTGCCTTGCTGCGCTTCTTCGCGGTCGCGGTGGTACTCGCGCCGATGCTCGGAGGCGCGATCGGAACGGTCGGCACCGTTACCGGATACGGCGCGCCGTGGTTCGATGTGTGGCGCGAATGGGTCTTTGCTGACGGCCTCGGCGTGCTGGTGATCGCGCCGCTGCTGTTGAACTATCGACCCTCACGATCGCTGAACCGGACTCGCTACGAGGTCGCCGTGCTCGTCGCAGTCGTGATTGTTTCCGTCGCGCTCACGTTCGCAAACCTCGGGGACAACGGGGCCGCGCTGCTGCCGTACCTGATCCTCGTAGGAATGATCTGGGCTGGCATGCGATTCGGTGCGCGGGCTGCCGCGGCCGCGGGTTTCGTTATTGCGCTCGGTGCGAACGTAGCAACGACATTTGGGTACGGGCCGTTCGCGAACGCGAATCGCGACGCTGACATCATCACGGTGCAGATTTTCTTGGCCATCGCGTTACTCACCAGCCTTGTCGTCGCGTCGATCGCAAGCGAACTCGCCGACCGCGACGAGGTCAGCCGACTGCTTGAACACCAGGCCACTCACGATGCACTGACTGGCCTACCGAACCGTGCGCACTTCGTCGAGCGTTTGAGCGCCGCGCTAGCCGCCGATCGTACGGGGCTGCATTCCAGCGTCGCGGTGCTGGTGATTGATCTCGACGACTTCAAGAAGTTCAACGGCCGCTACGGACACCCGGCTGGCGACAGAGCAATCTGCTCGGCCGGGGACGCACTTGCGCAGACCGTCCGCCCGGGCGACTTCCTCGCTCACTTCCACGGGGACGCCTTCATCGTTTTGTGCACCAACCTTGCCGACTCCGATGCCCTCAACGCTGTCGCGACGAAGCTGTCGTTGACCTTTGCATCCGGTGTCGTGGTAGGCACGAACAACTATCCGATGAGTGTCTCCATCGGCGCAGCCCTCGTGGTCGGCGACGACCCGATCGAGGCAGCCGATCTTCTTCACCGTGCGGGCATCGCGTTCACCCACGCCAAACGCACGGGCCTCAGCATCGCACTGTTCGACGAAGCACTGGAAGGGCACACACGCCGACGCGTCGAAATTGCCGAGGAACTGCGAAACTCGATCGACCGTGGCGAGATGGCGGTGTTCTACCAGCCGATGATCTCGATCGAGTCGGGACGGTTGATCGAGTTCGAGGCGCTTTTGCGGTGGAACAACCGACGGTTCGGTCCGGTGGGACCCGACGAATTCATCCCCATCGCCGAAGACGACGGCCTCATCGAAATGCTCGGCGATTTTGTCCTCGAGGCCGCCTGCACGCAGCTAGCCGAGTGGCGAACGCAGCCGCTCAGCGACGGGCTTCGGGTCGCGGTCAACGTCTCTGCCCGCCAGCTTTCCGATGCCACGTTCGCTTCCCGAGTTGCTGGCATCTTGGCGGCGGCACACGCGCCTGCGCGTGCGTTGACGCTCGAGCTCACCGAGACAGCGGTGATGTACGACGCAGACACGTCTGATCTCGTGCTGCAGGAACTGCGCCGTATGGGTGTCAGACTTTCGATGGACGACTTCGGGACCGGTCACTCGTCGATGAGCAACCTACGACGGTCACCGCTCGACCTGCTGAAGATCGATCGCAGCTTCGTCGCCGGGGTTGGCAAGATCGCCAAGGACACGGCGATCGTCGCCTCGATCATTGAACTCGGACACAGCTTCGGGCTCAATGTTGTCGCCGAGGGGATCGAGACGTGGGATCAGCTCGAGCACCTTGCGCGTCTTGGCTGCGACCACGGCCAAGGCTTTTTTTGGAGTCGTGCAGTGGACCCAACAACAGCTGGTTTGATGCTTGGCAAGACCTTCCAGGTCCCGACGGTGAAAGTGGCTGCGGCGAGTGTGACTCTGGACGACTCACCGGTTGCGACGATGTTGCGCGGTCTGTTGCGCATCCGATCTACCGATCAAGCGGCTCGTCTGCTGCAGGACGCGGCCGTCGCGCTCGGGGGGACACTGACACCCGACCCGGGCCCCAATGCGCTCGCGCTCGATCTCTCGCTGGGTAACGGTCCACAAGTGCTGGTGGCCGCCGATCCGATGAGCATCGGCCGCATGCAACTTGAACGGTTCCTGCCGAGGCTGACCGAAGACGCGCACGAGGCCGTCGACCTGTTGCGCCACAACGAGCGGATC